>CASDOM010000017.1 GCA_949282435.1 uncultured Ureaplasma sp. | reverse complement strand
AGTTTTTTTAATTTTTGCATCTTTTAAATATTTTTGAACATTAGGTGATTTAAGAGCAATATTTAATATATCATTTTCGTCAGTATTAAAATCAATATTTAACACATCACGAACCTTACCATTAATAGTTACTGGTATTTTAATTTGTTGAACAATTAATTTTGATTCATTATATTGTGGTCATTGTTCAAATGCAACTGATGTTTTTTTACCATTTACTAAACGATATAACTCTTCACATAAGTGAGGTGCAAAACAAGATAAAATAATGATAAAGTTTGTCATATATAATGTATTAAATTGTTTGAATTTATATACATTATTAATAAAAATCATCATATTAGATATTGCAACATTAAATTTAAAATTGTTAATGTTGTTTGTTACTTCTTTAACAAAATTGTGATATGAGTATATCAAATCGTTATTAGTTTTTGATTCATCATCAATCAATTCAAATCCTAATGATTGATAATCATAAAATAAACGATAAATTCTATCTAATCATTTTCTTATACTATCTAATGAACTAGTTTGTCAAGGCATTGAATCAGTTAACGCACCCATAAATAATTCATAAATTCTTAACGCATCTGCCCCATGTGATTCAACAATGTCAGAACAACTTATAGTGTTACCTTTGGATTTAGACATTTTTTCACCATCTTCACCTAAAATTAATCCTTGATTAATCATTTTAAAAAATGGTTCTGGTGTATCTACAATGTTTAAATCATATAAAACATGATGTCAAAATCTTGCATACAATAAATGCAACACTGCATGTTCAACACCACCGATATAAATATCAACTGGTAATCATCTTTTTAATATTTCTTTTGCTTTTGGATTATTTATATCAATATAGTCATTATCTTGTTTTAATAAATAACCAATATAATATCAACATGATCCAGCTCATTGAGGCATTGTATTAGTTTCTCTTTTATATGTTTTATTACCAATTTTTACATATAATCAATCAGTAGCATTTAATAATGGACTTTCTCCATTTTCACTAGGTTTAAATTGCTCTAAATTTGGTAATATTAATGGTAAATTTTCATCCAAATATAAATTATTATTTTCATCATATAAAACTGGAATTGGTTCACCTCAATATCTTTGACGACTAAAAATCCAATCTTTCAATTTATAACTAACAGTTTGAGATCCAATTTTATTAGTTTCAATATATTGATTAATTTTGTTAATAGCATCATGATTGTTAAAACCATTTAAAAAATCACTATTAATGTGTTTTCCATCATCAACATATGGTAATTCATTACATTCAATTACAGGTTGAATTGGTAAATTAAACAATTTTGCAAATTCATAATCATTATTGTCATGAGCTGGTACACCCATTACAGCTTCACTACCTAATCCAACAACGACATAACTAGAAATATAAATTGGTATCTTTTTTTGGTTTAAAGGGTTAATAGCATAACTACCACTAAAAACACCAGATTTGTTTTTAATGTTAATTTTTATATCACGGTCAGACATTTTGTTATATTGATCAATATAATCAGTTACATTCTTTTTATATTCATTTTGAACAATATCATTAATCAAAGGATGTTTAGGACTTATCGCAATATATGATACCCCAAAAATAGTATCAGGTCTAGTTGTAAATACTACTAGTTTTTTATCACTATTGCAAATATTAAAATTAATATTTGCACCATTAACTTTACCTATTCATTTTTTTTGAATATTTTTTAAACCTTCTGGTCAATCTAGTAAATCTAATCCATTTAATAATTTATCTGCATATTGAGTAATTTTTAATACTCATTGTTTCATTGGTTTTCTAACAACTGGAAATCCACCAATTTCACTCACTCTATTACCATTTTTATCTATAATAACTTCTTCATTTGCTAATACTGCTTTTAATCCGTCACATCAATTAACATCGATGTCTTTAATTTCAGCCAAACCTTTTTTATATAATTGCAAAAAAATTCACTGAGTAATTTTGTAATATTTAGGATCAGTAGTATTTACTTCTTTTGAATAATCAAAATCATAACCAAGTGATTTTAATTGCAAACGAAACTTATTAATATTAAATTCAGTAAATGATTTAGGGTGATTATTTGTTTTTAATGCATATTGTTCAGCTGGTAATCCAAATGCATCTCAACCAATTGGATGCAATACACAATAATTATTTAATCTTTTATATCTACTAATTACATCACTGGCAGTATATCCTTTTGGATGTCCAACATGAAGTCCGGCTCCAGATGGATATGGAAACATATCTAACACATAAAATTTTGGTTTAGATTTATCATCAATAAATTTAAATGTTGAGTTTTCTTCTCAATATTTTTGTCATTTTTTTTCTATTAAATTGTGATTATACATAATTAAACCCTTATTATTTAACATTAATATTTTATTATATTATTCATATATGAATATTCTTTCTAATTTAATTGGGATTTTTTTGAGTTCATCTAGTTCTAAAATTACTCCACAAAATTGAAATTTTCCACCTGCATCTTTAATTTGAAAATTAGTTTGATTATTAAAATACATGTTGATAATTTCTTCTGCACTTGCTCCAATTATTCCCTCAATCGATCCAGTACTACCAACATCAGTAATGTATGCAGTATTGTTAACTATTTTATTATCAGCAGTTTGAATATGAGTATGAGTTCCAAAAATTGCACTCACTTTTCCTTTAAATGCATATAGTAAAGCATTTTTTTCACTTGTTGTTTCTGCATGAAAATCTATAATGTGAAAATCAGTTTGATCATTATTTTCTATTAAATTATTTAAATATATAAATGGATTTGTTTGTTGTTTTTTAAAATAAACAGAATTACCTAATAAATTAGTAATTCTAATAGATAAATTATTTATATAAATAACTTTTGAACCTACACCATAATAGTTATATTTATTATCATTACAAACATTTCCAGGTCTTATAATATTTGATTTATTTAACAATTCATATATATCTTCTTGTTTTCACGTATGATTACCCATTGTAAAAAAATCAATGCCAGATTTCATTAATTCGTTATAATCATGAATGCATAAACCGCTACACATTGTTGTATTTTCAGCATTTGCAATTGTAAAATCAATTTTATATTTAGTTTTTAAATTAGGCAAAATAGTCTTTATTGCTCTTATTCCAGTATTACCAAATATATCCCCAATAAATAAAATTTTCATAATTAAACTAATATAATTTTATGAAATTCTACATTTCATTTAAATTTTAAATTATGAAATTTTGCAAATTGAAATCCGACACCAATTTTAATACCCTTAAAATTATTGATTAATTTTATATGTTCAATTGAATCTATATATCCAAAATTGTTATAACAAATTTGGATAGGAATAATTAACACATCTATTTTGTCAATCGTTATTTTAGATTGATTTTTAAATGACATATTACCATCATCGTATTCATCATAATCAATAATGGAATTAATTTTATATAAATAATTATTTTTATTAATTTCGTATTGATATATACATTTATTGTTATTAATTAATTCATCAATAATTGCATCACAATTTATATCATCGCACTTTCTTTTTATAATTCCAATATTTTGATAATTAATTGAATTTAAATATGAGATTAATTCAATATATAAATTGTGAAATTTATTAAATAAATCAAAATCATTTAAATTATTAATTTTTAAACTATATCTTTTTAATATATTATAAATAAAACGTTCCATATTATATAATTTGTCTTTTGATTAATTTATGATTAAATAAAATATATTTTATATTATATGGTGGATTAAAAGAAATTTCTAATATATCATTATTAATCCCTATTATAGTACCTAGTCCAAATGTGGTATGAACAATTTTATCACCAATTTTAAAATTATTGATTTCATTACTATTATAATTATTTTCTTTTTTTATTTGATTATTTAATTTTGAATCAAATCATTCTAAATCATAATCTGATTTTAAAGTAAATTGATTTTTAATTTGATCCAAATTTAATAATTCAATATCTTTAATAAATCTTGATGGAATGTTTCTACTTTTTGTACGAATATTAATATTATTGTTGCACAATATATATAAATTTTCTTTTGCTCTAGTAATTGCAACATAAGCTAATCTTCTTTCTTCAACAATATTATTTTCCATAATACTGTGTTCAGATGGAAAACAGCTATCATTAAATTCTACTAAAAAAACATTTTTAAATTCTAAACCCTTAGAAGCATGAACTGTCATTAATGATACTGCATTTTCATTTTTTTTATTTTTTTCATCTAAAATTGAAAATAAATTAACTTCTTGCAAATAACTACTAAGAGAATTATTTGTATTTTTAATTTCAAAATTAGTAACACCTTTTTTTAATTCTTCAATGTTTTTAAAAATATATTCTGCTTTTTTTGAATCATTTGCAACTACATACTTTTCATAATCTATTTTTGTTAAAAGTTCATCAATAAGTTCATTAATAGAATTGAATTTAATATTTTTAAAATAATCAATTAAATTAATAAAATTATGTACAGATTGTTTTTGAATTGATGATAATTCATTAATACTATCTACATTACATAAACCGTCATAAAAAGTTAAATTATGATTATTACAATAATTCATAATATGTTTTACAGTGGTATCACTAATTTTTCTTCTTGGGATATTAATAATTCTTTTAATAGATATATCGTCATTGTTATCAATTACATTTAAATATGCAATTATGTCTTTAATTTCAGTACGTTGATAAAATTTAAAACCACCATATAAATTATATTTAATACCTTCATACATTAATGCATGTTCAAATGATCTTGATAAATAGTTACTACGATATAAAATTGCAAAATCATTATATTTTAAATCGTTATTTTCATGCATTAATTGTTGAATTTTTCTAACAACAAAATTAGCTTCATCCTCAATCGAATTAGCAATATAAAATTTTGGTTTGTAATTAGCAATAGTCTTAGAATATAAATTTTTAACAATTCTAGAGGGATTTTTATTTATTAAAAAATTTGCTACATTTAATATTTCTTGGTTAGAACGATAATTTTCTTCTAATTTGATCACATTAACATTATTATCATCATATGATAAAAAACTTTGAATTATATCTGGTTTTGCACCTCTAAATGAGTATATACTTTGATCTTCATCACCAACTGCAAAGATGTTTTTTGATTTAGATGCTAATAATTTTATTAAATTGTATTGAATATCATTTGTATCTTGAAATTCATCTACTAAAATACAATCAAATTTATTTGATCAATATTCTAGTGAATCATTAAAATTAGACAAAATAAAATAAGTAAAATTTAAAATATCATTAAAATCCAAATAATTATAAATTTCTAATTTTTGTATATATTGTGAATAAATTAACTTAACTTTGTCAACACAGTTTACAATATTATATTTAAGAATTAATTTATGATTATTTTGAAGTTGATCAACATCATATAAATTATTTTTAATATCATCAATTATGTTTAACATATTTTTATATGAAATATCATTTTTATCTATTTTGCAATTATCATATATTTCTTTTAAAATTGATATAGCATCTTCATTGTCACCTAAAATTTTGAAATTATTTTTTCTATTTAATTTGTGAATTTCACGTCTTAAAATTTTTATACAAATTTGATGAAATGTTCCTATTCAATTTAATGATTCACCAATGATATTTTTAATTCTATCGTTCATTTCATTGGCAGCTTTATTAGTGAATGTTATTGATAAAATTTTTTCTGGATTAATTTTGTAGTACGAAATCAAATATGCAATTCTATTAGTGATTACAGTTGTTTTTCCAGTACCTGCACCAGCCATTACCATTATTGATTTTAATGGATAAGTAACTGCTTCATATTGAGCTTGATTTAAATGAGATAAATTCATATATAACTTATAAATTATATAAAATTATTGTTGTTTTAGATATTATATAAATCATAATAATAACCTTTTTTATTAATTAAATTATTATGAGTTCCAGATTCAACTAAAACACCATTTTTAAAAACAAAAATGTTGCTTGCATCTTTGATAATGCTTAATTTATGTGCAATAATAATTATTGTACGATCTTGTTTTAAAATTTTTAATGCATTATCTAACATCTTTTTATATGTAGAATTAATTGATGAATTAATTTCATCTAAAACAATAATTTTAGCACTAGACACAATTGCTCTACAAAGTGATAATAATTGCTTTTGACTATTAGAAATGTTATCATTATTTATTATTGTGTTAAATCCATTTGGTAAATTATTAAAAACTTCATAACAGCCAATTTTTTTAGTTAAATTTTCAATTTGAATATCACTAATATTCGTGTTTGATAATTTAATGTTGTTATAAACTGTGTCATCAAATAAATGCACTGTTTGAGGTATGATAAATATATTTGATCTTAATGTTTTTAAATCATATTCATAAATTGATTTATTGTTATATATGATATTTCCGGAATCAATATTATATAAACGAGTTAATAAATTAATGATTGTAGATTTACCACTTCCAGTTTCACCTACAATCCCTATAAATTCATTATTAAATATATCGAATGATATATTATTAATTGCATTATCTTTTTTATTATAACTAAAACTTACATGATCAAATTTAATTGCAGGAATTTTGTTTTTATTATATTCAATTAATGTATTCATAACAAATTTATCGATTAGTTTAAATTCAGTAGGATAATCATAAATTTCATTAACTCTTTTTAAACTTGAAATTGCAGTTGAAGTTGCAAGTATATACGAACTTGATAAAGTAAAAGGGGATATAAACTGTCTCATTAACAATAAAAACAAAGTTAATGTTATAAAGTTATTTGTGGATGATGTATCAGAACCAAACATATTAATTGTTTGTATAGATATATTTTTATTAATAAAAATATATCCAATATATGTAATTATAATAATCATAAAATTAGTTACAAATTCCATATATATAAATACAAATGTTCCTCAAAAATATGATTTATTATTATTTTTAGATAAAACATATGATTCATGATTAAATTTATTTATAAAAATATTATTAATTTCAAAACTATTAATAATTTGTGAATTGGTTAATGTTTCATTTAATGTTGTTGTAATTTTACTTAATGAATCTTGGACCTTTTTATAATATGGGTTAGTTTTAATAACAATAAATATATAAACAAATAAAAATATAAAAAAAATACCAAAAGTAATTAGTGCTAATTTTCATGAAATTAAAATTAATGAAATACTTAATCCAACTATTCATACTATTACACCAATATAATCAACTAAATATTCAGATATGAAATTAATAATATTATTTAAATCAACTGTAAATCTAGATAAAATATCACCACGACTATATTTATCAAAAAAATCAATAGGTAATAAATTAATTTTTTTTAATAAATTATTTCTCATTTTCAACCCAATTTTTTGGCTCATTTTTACATTTACTAAATATTGAAAATAGTTTAAAATACTATTTAATATATATCCAAATATAATTGTTGAACATATTATACTCACTATTCTAAAGTTTTCATTTTCAATTTCTTTCATTATGTAATTCATACCAAAAGTCATAAATATTATGGCTCCAGCAGATATAATTGAAAATAAAAATTGAATGATAAAAAACCATTTGTTTAATTTTGTATTTTTAAATAATTGATACTTATGGACTGACATTTGATAATAATACTAATTTAATTATATACTAATATATTTTTTAGTCTTACAAATCATTAATCAATAATTTTATTGTTAAATGATTTTTGATAAATTTGACATGATGATAATAATTCATCATGAGTTCCACAATTAATTATTGATCCATCTTTTATTACATAAATTAAATTACATTGTTTTAATATGTTTGCATTTTGACTAGCAATAATAATAGTTTTGTCTTTAATTTTTACAATTTTATTGATTATATCATTTTGAGTTAATTTATCTAATGCATTAAATGTTTCATCAAACATTCATATTTTAGATTTTTTTAAAATTGTTCTGGCTATACATAATCTTTGTTTTTGACCACTAGATAAATTATTACCAAATTCACCAATGTTTAAATTTAATTTTTCTTTATTATTAAAAACAAAATCATATAAATTAACAAATTTAAGTGTATCAATTATTGTTTTATCATTAATATTTTGATTAAATGTTAAATTAAAACCGATTGACCCATTAAATAATTGTAAGTTTTGTGGAGCACATGAAAATATTTCACAAATATTTTTATGGTGAATATTATTAATATCAATATTATTAATTGTTATTTTTCCTTCATAATGGTTAAATTGATTTTGTATTAAATTTAAAAGTGTAGTTTTACCACTGTTCGTTTCACCAAATATACCAATTTTTTGATTTTGATTAATTTTAATATTAATATTTTTTAATATATCAATATTATTAATTTTTAAATTAATGTTTTTTAATTCTAGATCAATGTTTTCAAAATTAAAATATTGATTATTATCAATCTTAACTTTATAATTTAAAATTTCAATAATTCTTTTAGAAGAAGCAATCCCTTTATTTATATTAATTATAGCTAATGAACATGAAACCATAGAATTCATAATTAATCCAATGAATAACAAGTAAGACGTTAAAGATGATAACATATTAGATGGGGTTAATCAAGCCGTTAAAATCATAACAACATCTAATATACAATATATTGTTGGTAATATTAATGCTTGAATATATCCAGTTTTTTTAAATATTTTATAAATATTGCTATTGATATTTTGAAAATTAGATAATTGATAATTTTGAAGATTATTTAATTTAATTGTTGTTTGTCCTTCAATATTAGATTGAATATATTTATTTAAATAATCAATTGATTTTTGATTTTTATCAAAATTTTTACTAGCATAATATGAAATTGTAATAATTAAACCAAATAAAAGTAAAGATGATAAAACTATCATAAGAACAATTGATCATGCAGGGATATTTGGATAATTAATGATATTAGTATTGTTACTTGAAAAAGAAACAATAAAAATTCCAACTATTGATGCAACATAGCTAATAATTGTTTTGGTTACAATTCTAAATATAAATTCATATGAATTACTAATATATGTAATATCATTAGTTATTAAATTTAAAATTTTATATTTACCAATTTTTTCAATATCAAAATTAGTCAATTTTGATATTTTATTTTTATAAATTTTAGTTCTTAAATTATAAGTTAATTCAGTAGCTGATAATGATGAATAATAAATACTTATAATTCCAAATATAAATGCAAACAATGAAATTAAAATCATTATTAAAATTAATAATCATACTTGATTATTGTATAAAAATTCTAACAATAATTGATTGCCATTATTAATAATGACATTTAAATCATTTAATAATATTGGAATTAATATATAACCAAAAATTTGTAATAATGAAAATAATATATTTAAAAAAGAATAAATTTTAATCTTTTTATTACAACTATATTTATATAACCTATACATACTAATATTATATAATATTGTTTTAAAACATATTTTTTATAATTAATATTAATCATTTATATAATAAAACCTTATCTCAAATTTGATAAGGTTTATTAATTTATTAAAACTAATTATTATTTTACAACACTTTGTATTATTACGTTTACACCTGATATATGAGCGGCATTTAATGCAGCTTCAATAGCTGTTTTTGCTACATCATCTTTTACATAAATTGTTTGTAAATTAGTACATCCATTAAATGCAGTTGAAGAAACACTAGTTATTGGACAACCTCTAAAATCAATTGTTGTTAATGCAGATTGATTTTGAAAAGTATTTCTACCAATAGCATTTAAGTTAGTACAATTTGCAAAACTTACAGTAGTTAATGTTGGGGTTGGAACTACACTTGTGTTTCTACTAAACATACCACGATATGTTGCATATATTCCACTATTGCTAAAGTCAATTGTTTGATAGAAACTATCAGTAAATAAATAACCTGTACCATTATTATTAG
>CASDOM010000016.1 GCA_949282435.1 uncultured Ureaplasma sp. | reverse complement strand
TACAACTTCTGCTACTTCTAATTCTCTAACAATTGCAATTACATTAAATCAAATGTATAAAAATGGATTAGTTAGTACTTCTAATAATACTCCATTTCAAATAACTATTAATAATTTAGCTAATAAAGATACAACTATTACAAATAAATCTTTTACAGCTATAGAGCTGGGATTAGAGGATTATACTATAGATACTTTAAATGATGGAATATTAAATGATGCTTTAAATTCTCATAAAGATTTATTGCTCTTTAACAACATTCCTTTATCATATAAAATTTTGTCTGTAAAAATTATCAAAAATCCATTAGAATTATCTAATGTTAAATTTTCTATAACTGTTGATCGTGTGTATTACAATGGTTCTTTATCAACTAACATTTCTGATTGTATATTTGATGATTTTACATTAAGTGGATTAAAATTAATTTCAACATCTCAAAATGTACCATTAATTAATGCTGATGAAACAATTTCTTCATATTCTCCATATGAATTAAACGAATCTATGGTTAAAGAATTTATTGTTAAAAACCAAAACTATTTATTTTCTAATCTTGTTAATAAATTAAGTTTAGATGGTGTTGGTAATTTTTCAATTATTTTAGGTGACTCAACTTCAACTACAAGAGATTTAACAGTTAAATTATATGAAACTTATAAGGATGGATTAATTAATCACGATCCTACAAACTACAATTTAACAATTAACAATTTAACTAACAAAGATACTGTTATTGCAAATAATAAATTAACAATTGATCAATTAGATTTAGATAATAATCTTTATGCAAGTCAAATTAACGAGTCAATTTTAAAAGATGCACTAAGTAAAAAAATATCTTCATTACCATTGTTTAATAATTTAAATAGTAGTTCAACTATATCTAATATAGTAAATATGCAAAGATTGGGTCCTAAAATTACATTTGATATTGAATTAAGTAATTATTATGAAAATGGAGTATTTAATTCTAACTCAAAATTATTTACAGGATTTACTATTAATGGATTTAACTCAAATTCCACAAGTTTAAAAGTTTCTGAAATTTCTACTGATGAAAATATTAGATCGATTGTTCCATTTCAATTGGATGAACCTTATAATGATTATCTTAATCTTCGGAAAAAAATTCAACAATTTATTGTTGATCATCAAAATGAGATTTTTAATAATTTAGTATCACCAATTGGTATTAATGATTTTAGTATTATTTTTGAAGACTGTGGTTATTCTTCAAGAAAAATAAGAATTACATTAAATCCTAACAAATCATATACAAATGGATTTATAGAAACCAACACTAAAGATTTTGAATTAAAAATTATTAATTTTGCTCGTGCTAATATAATTGAAAATTTTACCTATAATACTAGTGATTTTACTAAATATAATCAACCAGATTGAAATTTTGATTATTTAGTGAATGATATACAAAACAATAATTGTGAAAATATTCGAAAAATAGTAGAGGAAAAAGTATTGAATCGTGATATACCTTTGGATAATTGAGATATTACAGATGGTATAGATGGATTATGATGACAACTAAATAATTCTTATGTAATAAATGACCCAAGTGATATTAATGTTACTTTGCATAGATATGAAAAACAAACAGATACTCAATGATATGTATCTATTAAGGTTGAATGTAAATATGTATGTAGAACTCTTTTTGGTGGACATGTTGATCCTGAAAAAGATGGTATACTTAGAAATTCACAATTTTATGTTGGATTATATATAAAAAAATAAATTTATAAGTGCATATTTTAATATCTATATTAAAATTGATTTATTATTATATTTAAATTAACTATTTAAAAATTTTAATGATGAATGTTATTAAAATTATTCCTAGCGGTTTTTGTTCTGGTGTAGTTAATGCATGAACAAAAGTGTTATCAACAATTAAAAAATATCCTAATAAAAAAATTTATATGTTAGGAATGTTTGTTCATAACAGTGAAATGATTAAATATTTTAAATCACATAATTTAATATTATTAAATGATCAATATATCTCAAGATATGATTTAATTAATCAATTACCTATTTCAACTAATAATGATATTATTATTTTAAGTGCACATGGTACTGAACAAAGTGCCATTGAATTAGCAATTAAAAAAAAATATATAATTGTTGATACAACTTGTAAATATGTTGATTTAATTCATAAAAAAATTATTCATTCATTAAAGATGAATCATATTGTTTTTTATATTGGTAAAAAAAATCATCCTGAATCTAATGCAATAATTTCGATTGATAAAAATATTATTTTTATTGATATTTTTAATATTAATTATGATGTTATTAATCAATTTAGTAATTCATCACATATTATTGATATATATAATCAAACAACATTGTCACAATATCAATTAAATGATTTGCATTTGTATTTAAAATCAAAATTTAAAAATATTAATGTATATAATGAAATATGTAATGCAACAACTGAAAGACAAAATGCACTTATTAATTTTAATGATAAAGTTGATATAATTTTTGTTATTGGTGAAAAAAAATCTAGTAATTCTAATGAATTATATAATATTGCAAAATCTAAATGTAAATCTTATTTAATTAATCATGTGTGCGATATTGATTTATTATGGTTGACTAATCCTAAAAAAGTTGCTGTAATTGCTGGTGCTTCCACACCAAGTTGAATTACTAATAATATTATTAAATATTTAGAAAGTTTATAATTATGAGTTTGCATATTGTTTTATATAAACCTAGTATTATTGAAAATGTTGGAAATATTGCACGAACTTGTGTTGCTTTTAATTGTGATTTACACATGATTCGTCCATATGGATTTATATGAAATAAAAGTAAATTAAAGAGAAGTTCTACTAATCATTTTGATTTAATCAATGTATATGAATATGACACATGAGAAGATTTTCTTAATATAAATAATAATCAAAATAAAATTATTTATTATTATTCACGTTATGGTAAAAAATCTCCAAATGAATTTAAATATAATTTAAAACAAGATATATATTTAGTTTTTGGCAATGAACATTATGGAATCGATAAAGAAATTTTAAAAACCAATTTAGATACATGTATTAGAATTCCAATTAGTAATAAATTAATTTGTTTGAATATCTCTAATAGTGTTGCAATTGCATGTTATGAAGTTTTAAAACAATCAAATTATGAAGATTTAGAGAAATTAGAATTTTTTAATAAAGAGTGGTAAAAATGAGAATTAGATTTAATAAAAACGCCTTAAATAATTTAAAAGATAGTCAATATTGTTATTTTAATGATTCAATTAAAAATAATATTAAATTTAATAATCATAACCCAATTTATTTAGAAATTGGGTGTGGAAAAGGTGATTTCATTTTAAATAATGCCTTAAACAATCCAAATATTAATTATATTGGATTAGAAAAAAACTCAACAATACTTAATAAAGCATTAATTAAAATTCAAAGAAATAATTTGCAAAATGTTAAATTCATTAATTGTGATGCAAAAGATTTATTAAATGTTTTAGGTGCTAATTGTATTGATAAAATTTATTTAAATTTTTCTGATCCATGACCTAAAAAAAGACATATAAAAAGAAGATTAACTAATCCAGTATTTTTAGATTTATATAAACAAATTTTAAAACCTAATTCTATGATTGAATTTAAAACAGATAATGATATGTTATATAATTACACTTTAAATGAAGTATTACTAGAACATAAAGATAAGTATAAAGTAATATATTATACTAATGATTTATATTCAAATTTAAATAACAAATATAATGTTAATAATATTGCAAGTGAATATGAAAAAAAGTTTTGCTTGATTAACAAAAATATTAATAAAATTATATTTAGTTTTATAATTTAAAAAAATGAAATATATATATCAATATAAAATAATTATTTGTGGTAATAGTCAATCAAAAGATATTCAACTAAAGTTATCTGAATATTTTAGTAGATTAAATTATGATGTTGAAATATATGATCCATGTAATGATTTTGTATTAAATTTATATAAATTATTTACTAATAAAATTATTTTTTTTAAAAATACAATTTCGATTATTTTAGCTAATGATTCTGAAAGTATTTCCAGTATAATAACAAATTATCATCAAGTTAAAAATATTTTTATTAATAATTCTATACCTAGTATTGCCAGTTTAGAAAATGTTAATTCAATTACATTTGGTATTCAAAAATTAACTTTTGATCAAATTTTGACTATTTCTAATTTTTGTATAAATCATATCATAAATTAATAATTTTTTTATTTGATAAAATATATGTATATAAACTTAAAGGCATATTATGGATAATAAATATAGTGCAAGTGATATAAAAGTTTTACAAGGTCTTGAGGCGGTCAGAAAACGTCCTGGAATGTATATTGGTTCTACCGATATTCGTGGTTTGCATCATTTGATATGAGAAATTTTAGATAATTCAATTGATGAAGTAATGGTTGGTTTTGCTAATCAAATAACTGTAACATTACATAAAAATAATTATGTATCTATTTTAGATAATGGTAGAGGGATTCCTGTGGATATAAATCCATCAACTGGATTAAGTGGTGTTGAAACTGTTTTAACTGTTCTTCATGCTGGTGGAAAATTTGATGACACAGTTTATAAAACGGCTGGTGGATTACACGGTGTAGGTTCATCAGTTGTTAATGCACTAAGTGATTCATTAATTTGTGAAGTATATAGAGAACATAAAGCTTATCGAGCAAAATTTGCACATGGTGGTGAAATTGTTGAACCATTAGTTGAATTTGCAAATACAAATAAAAGAGGTACTTTTATTAAATTTCATCCAGATCCTGCTATTTTTAACAACTTACAATTTAATTCATCAATCATTAAAGAAAGATTAATGGAAAGTGCATTTTTGTTTAGTGGTTTAAAAATCATTTTTAATGATGAGGTTAATAATACGTCTGATATTTATGAAGCAAAAAATAATTTAGTAGATTTTGTAAATTATATTAATTCTTCAAAAAAAACATTATCTGATGTAATATCATTTTCTGCAAATAATCAAAATGATATTAGTTTATCAATTGCCTTTCAATATACTGATAATATTAATGAAATAATTGTTTCATTTGCAAACTCTGTAAAAACTATTGAAGGTGGTTCACATGAAAATGGTTTTAAATTAGGTTTATCATCTGCAATTAATAATTATGCTAGAAAATGAAAGCTTTTAAAAGACAAAGATAAAAATTTAGATGGCGAAGATATTAGAGAGGGAATTACTGCTGTTATTTCTGTTTATGTACCTGAAAATTTAATAACATATGAAGGACAAACTAAAAATAAATTATTTACCCCTGAAGCACATGATGTAGTAAAAAGGGTTAGTGAGGAACAAATTAGTTATTGATTAGATAGTCATAAAAATGATAGTTTTAATATTATCAAACAAATTATTGCGAATCGTGATGCTAAGTTAGCGGCTAAAAAAACACGTGAATCTATTAAAAAAACAAAAGGTAAACAAGCGGAAAAAATTTTAAGTTCTAAATTAACTCCCGCACAATCTAAAGATGTTACTATAAATGAATTATTTTTAGTAGAAGGTGATTCTGCAGGTGGAAGTGCTAAATTAGGTAGAAACAAAAAAAACCAAGCTATTTTACCTTTAAAAGGTAAAGTTATTAATGTTGAAAAAGCTAAATTATCAGATGTATTAAAAAATGAGGAAATTGGTACTATTATTACTTGTTTAGGAACAGGTATTAATAAGGATTTTGATATTTCTAAATTAAAATATAACAAAATTATTATTATGACTGATGCCGATGTAGATGGATCACATATTCAAGCATTGTTGTTAACAATGTTTTATCGTTACATGAGACCATTAATTGAACATGGACATGTGTATTTAGCAATTCCACCACTTTATAAAATCACTAAAAAAGGCGATTTAAAACAATTTAAATATGCATGAAGCGAAAATGAATTAAATGAATATAAAGAATTGTTTAAATCATATGATATTCAACGTTATAAAGGGTTAGGGGAAATGAATGCTGAACAGTTATGAGAAACAACAATGAACCCTGAAAACAGAACATTATTGCAAGTGAATATTAATGATATAATTGCTGCTGATAAGCAAGTTGATACATTAATGGGTGAAGATGTATCAATTAGAAAAAAATGAATTAATGAAAATATTGATTTTGAATATGATGAGTAAAAATAATTATGGAAAAAAATAATAAAATTATTAATGAATCTTTATCTGATATTATGGGTAATTGTTTTGCAAGATATGCAAAATATATTATTCAAGATCGTGCTATTCCAGATGCACGTGATGGATTAAAACCAGTACAAAGAAGAATTTTATATGCAATGTATGAATTAGGTTTAACTTATGATAAACCATATAAAAAATCTGCACGTACAGTTGGTGAAGTTATTGGTAAATATCATCCTCATGGTGATTCATCTATTTATGAATCAATGGTAAGAATGTCTCAATCGTGAAAAAACAATTTACCATTATTAGATATGCATGGTAATAACGGTTCTATAGATGGTGATAGTCCGGCTGCTATGCGTTATACTGAATGTAGATTATCAAATGTTACTGATTTAATGTTATCTAATATAAAGAAAAATACAGTAGATTTTTCTTTAAACTTTGATGATTCTGAACATGAACCAACTATCTTACCATCATTATTACCTAATTTATTGATAAATGGATCAGTTGGTATTGCTGCTGGATATGCTACCAACATTCCACCTCATAATCCTACTGAAGTTTTTAATGCTGCAATTTATTTAATTGATCATCCTAATGCTAATTTAGAACAAATCATGAAAATAATTCCTGCGCCTGATTTTCCTACTGGTGGTATTATTGAAGGAATAGATGGTGTTATTGAATCATTTAAAACTGGTAGAGGAAAATTTACATTATCATCAAAATTAATGATTAATAATGATAATAAAAAATATAATCAATTAATTATTACTGAAATTCCATATGATGTTAACAAATCAACTATTATTAAAGAAATTAATGATATTATTTTTGATGAAAAAATAGGTGGAATAATTGAAGTAAGAGATGAAAGTGATAAAAATGGAATTAATATTGTTATTGATGTAAAAAAAGATAAAAATATTGTTGCGATTAGTAATTATTTATTTAAAAATACTCATTTGCAAATCTCTTATTCTACAAATTTTGTAGCTATTGTTGATAGAAAACCAGTGGTTTTAGATATTATTTTTGCTTTAAAACATTATTTAACTCATGCATTAGATATTCAAAAAAAGATGTTTATTTTTGATCTTGAAAAATTAGAAAAAAGATTAGAAATAGTTAATGGTTTAATTATTGCAATCAATAATATTGATGTTGTAATTTCTATTATTAGAAAAAGTGAATCAAAAGAAGATGCAAGACAATCGTTAATTAATAAATTTAATTTTACTTATAATCAAGCTGAAGCAATATTAGTATTACGTTTATATAGATTATCAAAAACTGATATTGGAACATTATTAGAAGAAGCTGATGATTTAAATCAAAGAATTAATTGATTAAAAACAATTTTAAATGATGAAAAATTACAACATCAACATTTGAAAAAAACATTATATGAATTTAGAGATTTATATGGTTATAAGAGAAAAACTAAAATTATTAATGTTGCAAATAAAATAGAAGTCAATGAACATGAAATTATGGATATAAAGGAACAATTTATATTTGTAACCATTGATGGATATATTAAAAAAGTTTCAAATAAAATGTATGAATCTAATGAAATTGCAACAATTGGATTTAAACCATTAGATTTTGTCTTTTTTGGCAAAAAATGTCTTAGTAATGAATACTTATTATTAATTACAAAATATGGTAAATCAATTTGTTTACCTATTTTTAAATTAAATAATTTTAAATGAAAAGATTTGGGTGACCATATTAATTCATATGTAACAATTGATTCTAATGATAAGATTATTTTTGCTGATATCATTAATAATGATTGTATCGATAATTATTCAATGATTTTTTTCACTAAATATGGTTATTCAAAAAAGACTTTATATAGTGAATTTATTAACTTGAAATTAGCTAAATCTATAAATGTATATAAATTAAAACCTAATGATGAATTAGTTTCGGTACATAGTATTAAAAACAATTCAAATTATTTTATTAGTTTAATTAATAATAATGGAAATGGATTTGCATTTAGTTCTTGCGAAATCCCATTATTAGGTAAAAATACTTCTGGTGTTAAAATTATTAAATTAAAACCTAGTGAATATTTAGTAAAAGCAAATATAACAAAATCATTATTACCTTATTGTTTATTTATTTTATCTTCTGGTATTAGATTAATTCCTTTAAAAGAATTTAAAGTTATTAATAAAAATAATGCAGGTAGAAATATAATTCATATTAAAAATGGTACTAATGATAAGTTGTTAGATATGATTATTGTTAATAAAAATTCGTCTATTAATATTTTGAATACCAACAATGAATTTTTTAAATATAGTATTGAAAAAGTTGGAATAAATAAATTTATTAAATTTGATGAAAATATTTTATATGCAACATACAATTTATTAGATAGTGGTCCTATAATTGAAAATATAACTAATGATACATTATTACCTAAAAACAATATTGAAGATAATGAACAATTAAAATTGTTAGATGAATAATATTATTGCATATGAAAATTAATATTTTTAAATTTCGTTTATTAAATTATTTTAAACCAAGCTTATTTGTTAAAAGTATCAATGATATTGATATTGATAGTTTTAGACAACAAGGTTTTAGACTTGTAATATGTGATTTAGATAATACTCTTGAACCTCATTTTACTCGTTTACCTACTAAAAAAGTTTTTGAATTTATTAATACAATTCAAAAACAAGGAATATTATTTGTTATAGCTTCTAATAATAGTAAAAAAAGAGTTCAAGAATTTTGCAAATATTTAAATGTAGATTATATATATAGTGCATTTAAGCCATTAATATATAAAATTAAAAAAATTTTAAAAAAATATAATATAAATATTGAAGATGTAATTATTATTGGAGATCAAGTCATTACTGATATTTGAGCTGCAAATAGATTACATTGCAAATCCATTTTAACATTACCAATTGTTGATAGTTTAGATACCAAAACTAATTTTTTAATGAATATGCTTAATAAATATATTTATAAAAACTTGCAAAATAATAATATGTTAAATAATATTGATGATAAATCAAAAATTAATGAGGAATTATATGAAATCTTGTAATAAAAAATGTTTAGGATGCGGTGCAATATTAAATCATAATAAGAATATGAATGGATATGTTGATATAAAATTAGAAAATCCTAAATATTGTTTAAGATGTTTTAAATTAATTCATTATTCTCAAATTGATAATTCCAATATTAATGATAATGATATTAAAAAAAGTATTGAACTTATTGATTTAAATCAATCATTGCATATTTTTTGCGTTGTAGATATATTAAATTTAGATAATACAATTTTAGATAATTACATTAATTATCAACATAAAATTACTTTTATAGTTAATAAAATGGATTTATTACCTCAAAAATATAATAGTCAATTAACTTATGATTTAATTGTTAAAACATTTGAATCATATGGTTATAAAAACCCCCATATTATTTTTAGTTCAACACATAATATAAGTAGCATCAAAAAACTTTATAAATTAATTGTTGATGTAAACAAAAAAAAGCAAAAAGCAATTTTTGTAGGTTGTAGTAATGTTGGAAAATCAAGTTTAATTAATAAAATTTTTAAAATAAATAATTTAGAACAAACATTAACAGTTAGTCCTTATATTAACACCACAATATTATTAAGAAAGTTGGTTATTAATAAAAATATTATTATTGATACACCTGGAATTAATCAATCTAATAATATTTTGAATTATTTATCATTAAATGATATTAAAAAAATTTCTAATATTAAAAAAATTTCTCCAATTAATTTTTTTATTAATCCACTTCAGTCTATTAAAATTGATAATTTAATATCAATTGATTATTTAGATGGTGTTAAATCTACATTTACTTTTTATATGTCTAATGAATTGAAAATTCAAAGAATAAAAACTAGTAATATTGAAAATCACTGATTAAATAATACTAAACAATCATTAATATCATATGACGTTTTGAATCCAATTTTTAATGAAACAATTATTGAGTTAGATGAACATAAAAAACACAATTTATTAGTTTCTGGTTTGGGATTAATATCTTTAAATAAAGGTATTAAAAAAATAAAAATTAAAACAATTGATAAAATAAATATAAAGGTATCAAATTATGCAATCATTTAAATCTATAATTTTATTTGGTGGAAGCTTTGATCCAATTCACAATGGTCATATTAATATGGTTAATGTTGCTATAAAAAATGTTAATCCAGATATTGTATTTGTTATTCCAAATTTTTTAAATCCTCAAAAAAAGCAAAATTATTCAAACACTATAGATAGACTTAAAATGATTGAATTAGCATTTAAAAATAATTCTAAAGTTGAAATTAGTGATGTTGAATTAAATAAGAAAACTCCATCTTATACAATTGACACAGTTGAATATTTTTTAAATAAATATAATCCTGAAAAAATATATTTATTAATTGGTAGTGATCAATTAGAAAATTTTACTTCATGATATCAATATGAAAAAATTTTATCTAAAGTTATATTGTTAGTTTATCCACGTACTAATAATATAAATGTAAACACAATCAAATATAAATTATTGAATGGACCACTTCTTGATATTAGTAGTACTAATATTAGAAACAATGTCAAACCTAATGATTTACCAAATGATGTATTAAATTATATAAATGATAATGGTGTGTATGCAATAGAACGTATTAGTAATTATGAATCACAAAAAAGATTTAATCATTCATTAAGAGTGGCAAATATGTGTGAATCAATAATGAAACATTATAATCCTAATTTATCTAAATTAGCATTTACCGCAGGAGTTTATCATGATATAGCTAAAGAAATGGAACCTCAAACTCAAATTGATATTGCTACAAATAAATTACATATAAACAATATCAAAACATATAAATTGTTGCACGGATATGTAGGTGCTTATATTTTAAAAACTAATTTTTTATTTTCTAATGAATTAATTTTAAATGCAATTGCACGTCATACAAGACCTTTTGATTATTATGATAATCCACCAACTTTATTAGATAAAATTCTTTATATATCTGACAAAATAGAACCTAATAGAACTAATGATGATGTGTTTGGTGTTGATATAGAATATTTTAGAAAATTAGTTTATATTAATATTGATAAATGTTTTAATGAATTATATGAATTGTTGCAATTTCACTTAAATAGGTAATTATATGATTGGAATTATTATTGCATTAGAATATGAAATTAATGAAGATATATTAAAACAAGCTACTATAAAACACATTAATAATTTTAAATATTATATATTTAATAATCGATATGTATTATTGTTTTGTGGTGTTGGAAAAACTAATGCTGCAATAGGATGTACAAATTTAATAAATAATTTTCAAATTGATCATATTATAAATATTGGTTGTTGTGGCAGTGCAAATTTAAATATGAATATTTTAAATATTATATTAGTAGATAAATGTTTTTATGGTGATGTTGATGTTAGTGTTGATCCAAAATACTTAATTAATCAAATACCATATGAACCTAAATATTTTTATTCTGATGTCCAATATTTAAATTTTTTAGACGATTTTATTAAACAAAATTTTAATGAATATAATATTTACAAAGGCTCTTTAATCACAGTTGATTCATTTGTTAATCAAAATAATATTTACAAATTTAACGAAATTGATAACAATGAAGTTTTGGGTATTGATATGGAATGCACTTCTATTGGTCAAGTTTGTAATAAATATAATATTAAATTTAATGCAATAAAATTAATTTCAGATTTAGTTTATAAAAAAAATGATTTTTTAAATTATGATAAAAATCTTGAATCAATTTCACAAATCATTAAAAATATTTTTTGCTATATAATAAAAATTACTAGTTAGGAGATTTATATTATTCTCCCCAAACATTGAACACTCTCAAATAATTGTATTAGTCAACTAATTTTATGATTTTATTTAAATGTTAGTGTTGTATAATTAATTAATAGAAAAATAGAAACCTTAATTGGTTTCTTTTCTTTTTATAAAGGAGTAAGTATGAAAAATAATTTTAATGTTTTATTGTTGAATGCAATAAATTTATTACATAAAGAAAAACAAATTGATAAAGAAATTATTAGAGATTTTTTATTAGAATCAATAAAAAGAGCATTTATTAAATCTAATTATGAAGATAATATAGAAATTTCATTAGATTTAGAAACTGGTGATCTTATTTCTAATAAAATTTATCAAGTAGTAGAAGATAATGATGATTTTGATGAATACATTCATATTTTAAATACAGATAAAAGAGTTATTGATAACAATTTATCATTAGGTGATATATATAAAGAACCAATTGATATTAGTAAAGAATTTAAACAACAACAAGTTCAACAAATATTACAATCTTTTAAACAAAAAATAACTGAAATTAGTAACCAAAGAGTTTATAAATCATGACAAAAAATGATTAATGAAGTGGTTATAGCTGAAATTGAAAAAGAAGATAAAAAAGGGAATTTTTTTACTATTAATTTGGCCGATAAAATTGATAAAGATGGTAATAGTCTTGAATCAACATTAGGATTTTTAGGAAAAAAAGAACTAAATCCATTGGAAAAATTAGATGTTAGTAAAAAATATCATTTTGTTGTGGTTAGCATAAAAGAACAATCAAAATTTTGCCCTGTTATTTTATCTCGTGCTAGTGAAAAACTTGTTGAATATTATATGAATATGGAAATACCTGAAATTGATGATGGTTCTATTGAAATTGTTAAATCTGCAAGAATAGCAGGAATAAAAACTAAAGTTATTGTTAAACCTAAAATTTCGTTGCCAATTTCTGCAGCAAGTATTTGTATTGGACCTAAAGGAAATAGAGTAAAAACAATTTCTAAACTTTTAAGTGGAGAAAAAATTGAAATAGTTAATTATAGTGATAATTTATATATTCAAATATTAAATTTATTTGATAAATCAAAAATTATTGGTATAGATGTTGATGAACAAGAAAAAGAAATTATTCTTGTTACTGATGAAGAATCTGTATTAACATTAATCGGTAGAAATGGTACTAATGTAAAACTTGCATCAATGTTATGTAATTATTCTATTAGTATTATGAGTGAATCTGATGCAAAACAATTAGGAATAAATTATATTAATATTAATAGTAAAGAATTCGATAATTTAACTAAATTAGACTCTAATATTGATAACATTGATGATTTAAATAATGTTAATATTATGAATTTAAATGATAACGAAATTGATGAAATAATTAATGATGATATAAATTTACTAGATATTGATAATTCTAATATTGATGAATTTAATGATGCATTTAAAGATGAACTAACAAAAATTTTAAAAAAATAAAATTATATTGTGAGTATATTAAATTAAAAATATTTTTATAGATAAAGGAAGGTTTATATATGAGCAAAAAAAATAAAGTAAAAGATAGTAGAAAAACTATTAATATTGAAGATCATATCAAAACTGTTGATGTAGGGATTAAAGATGGAGTTTTTGTATTTACATCACCTTTATCAGTAATTGATTTATCTAAAAGATTAAATAAATCTCCTAATGAAATAATTAAATTCTTTTTTATGAAAGGTAATTTAATTAATTTAAATTCATTTTTAAATGAAGAACAAATTGGAGAATTATGTTTAGAATATAATTTAGATTTTAAAATTGAAAAAGAAGTTAATGAATCTAATTTATTAGACAATATTAATTTTAATGATGATGAAAATGAATTAGAACTACGTCCACCAATTGTAACTATAATGGGACATGTTGATCATGGAAAGACAACTTTATTAGATGCTATTAGAAAATCTAATCTAACAAGTGATGAAGCAGGTGGTATTACACAAAGTATTGGGGCTTATCAAGTTGAATTAAATAATAAAAAAATAACTTTTATTGATACACCCGGTCATGAAGCTTTTAGTGAAATGAGAGCCCGTGGTGCAAATGTAACTGATATTGTAGTATTAGTTGTTGCTGCTGATGATGGTATTAAAGTTCAAACACAAGAAGCAATTGATCATGCAAAAGCAGCTGGTGTTGAAATTATAGTATTTATTAATAAAATTGATAAACCAAATGCCAATGTGGAAAAAATCATGTCTCAATTAAGTGAATATGACATAATTAGTGAAAAATGAGGTGGTAATACTATTTTTGTAGAAGGTTCTGCACTCCAAAAAACTGGTATTAATGAATTATTACAATCTATATTATTAATTAGTGATATTAATCAATATAAGGCTGATTATAATCGTTTAGCATTCGGTACGGTTATTGAATCTAATTTAGATAAAGGTTATGGTCCAATGGCATCTGTTTTAATCCAAAATGGAACATTAAAAAAATCAGATTATATAATTATTGGTAAAACATACGGAAAAATTAGATTAATGTTTGATGAAAATGGTAAAGAAGTTGATACAGCAACTCCTTCTACTCCAATTAAAATTGCTGGTTTAGAAAACATTCCAAATGCTGGTGATAAATTTTTAGTATTAAATGATGAAAAGAAAATTAAAGAATTAGTTAATCAAATTAAAATTCAAAATACTAATTTTGATATTAATACTAATCAAAAGAATAATATTAATAGTAAAGAATTAAACATTATTATAAAAACTGATGTTCAAGGAATGCTTGAAGCTATAAAAAATATGATTAATAAAATATTAATTGACGGCACACATATTAATTTAGTTAGAGGTGCAGTTGGTGGTATTACTGAAACTGATGTTAGACTTGCCCAAGCTTCAAACGCTCTTATTATTGGTTTTAACGTTAGACCAAATAGAATTATTAGAGATTTATTAGATCAAACAAAAATTATTGTAAAAACATATAATATTATTTATAAATTAAAAGAGGATTTAGAAAATTTATTAATAGGTAAATTAGATCCTGTAATTGTAGAAGAAATTAATGGTGAAGCTACAGTTCAACAAATTTGAAAACATTCTGATATTGGTACAATTTGTGGTTGTATTGTTAATGAAGGAAAGATTAAACGTAATTCTAAAGCTAGAGTTATTCGTGATGGTGTTGTAATATATGATAGTGAAATTGCAACTCTTCAACATGGTAAAAATTCTGTTAATGAAATATTAAGTGGTAATGAATGTGGTTTAACAATTAAAAATTTTAATGATATTAAGGAAAATGATACAATTGAATCATATAATTTAGTTGAAAAAACACATCAAGAAATAAACAAAAATGACAAATAAAATAAAAATTCAAAGATATGAATCCTTAATTAAAAATATTATTAATAATTGTTTAAATTATGAAATAAAAGATAAAATTGCATCTCATGCAACAGTAACTTATGTTAAATTATCTAATGATTTATCATTTGCTAATGTATATATTGATTGTTTATATGATAATAGTGCACCAAAAATTATTGATCATTTGAACAAAATTAAGGGTTTTATCAAACATAGATTAACTGATTATATGAATACATATAAAGTTCCTGAGTTAAGATTTTCTGTAGATGAATCATTACGTTATGCTCAAAAAATTGAAAATATATTAAAACAATTAAATGAAAAAGAAAATAAAGATTAAAATATAATAAATATATGAGTTTAAAGAATATTAATGCATCAAAAGATATTGAATATAATTTAAGAAGTCCAAAAAAATATAAAAAAACTTGATTAATTATTTCTCTTGTGACTACTTTAATTATATTAATCAATTTAATCCCTATTATTTATTTAAATGTCAGTCATAGTAATTATGATGATATTGTTTTATCTTTAAATTACAATTTTACTGATGCAGCTAAAATATTAAATTATATTGTTTTTGGGTTGATTTTTTCTCCTTATTTATATTTATGTGCATCTTGGATTGTAGGTATAGATAATATAACTAAATCAACAAAATTTCATATTTATATATGAGTTGTATACTCTTTATGTACTATTTTAGCCCTTATTGCTATTGTATTATGTTTTAGAGGTTTGATAATTTAATTTAGGAGAATAATATGATTAAGAAAACTATTACAATAATTAATGAAAACGGATTAGATGTTAAGGTCATTACTAAAATTGTTAATATTTCATCAAGTTTTATCTCTGACATTAACTTTTGCGTATCAAGTAATGTTGCAGATGCTAAATCTATAATTAATTTAATGGCTTTAAATGTAAAACAAAATGATGAATTAACTATTGTTGTTTCTGGTAAAGATGAAACTAATGCTCTTGAAAGTATAATTGGTACATTAAAAGAATGTCAAATAATTTAAATTATTATATTAATGCAATACAATCAATGGGGTTGCAAGCAATAAAGGAAGCAAAACAAGGTCATCCTGGAATGACTTTATCTGCAGCTTGTATCAACTTTTGCATTTATACAAATTTTATTAATTTATCTAGAGTTGATCCTAATTGAATTAATCGTGATAGATTTGTGTTGTCTGCAGGACATGGGTCAATGAGTTTGTATCCTATTTTGTGTTTTAGTGGTGTATTAAATATTGATGAAATAAAAAAATTTAGACAAAAAAATTCATTAACACCAGGACATCCAGAATCATATTTAACTCCATACATTGATGCTACAACTGGTCCACTTGGACAAGGTGTTGGAATGGGTGTTGGAATGGCAATAGCTGAACAATACTTAAATTATCAATATAAAAAATTAAAAGGTTTAATTGATCATTACACATACATTGTAATTGGGGATGGTGATTTACAAGAAGGTGTAAGTTATGAATCGATGAGTTTAGCAGGTAAATTAAAGTTATCTAAACTTATTGTCTTGTATGATTCAAATAAATATCAATTAGAATCTAGTGTTAAAACTGTCAATATTGAAAACATTAAAAAACGTTTTGAAAGCATGAATTGATATTATCAAAAAGTAGAAAATAATTTTTCTTCTATTTGTGATGCTATTAATAATGCTAAAAAACAAAATTCAAAACCATCAATTATTGAAGTAAATACAATTATTGGAGAAGGTTTGTCTTTTGCAAACAATGCTGATGCTCATGGTGGAAGTATAAATCAACAAGAAATAGATAATTTTAATAAGCATTTTAATTGTAATTTTAATAATTGAAATTTTTCTAGTGATATTTATAAATATTTTGAAAAAAATGTTTTTGATAGAGGAAATGAAAAATATCAAAAATGACTACAATTAATTGATCAATATAAAGTTAAATATCCAAAATTAACAAAAAAATTTCTAAATCAAATAAATAATAATTTTGTAAATGTAATTAATAACAAAATTGATGTTAAGCAAAATATGTCTGGACGAAATATATTTGGATCATTTATGAATATAATGAATGATGAAAAAATAAATGATACAATCATTTTATCTCCTGATATTAGCAAATCAACTTCAATTAAGTTTAGTAATAATTATTATAATTTTAATAAAAAAAATTCTACAATACTTGTAGGTATTAGAGAATTTGGTATGGCTTCAATTCAAAATGGAATTTGTTTGCATAAAGGGTTACGTTGCTTTTCAAGCTCTTTTTTATCTTTTGTTGATTATTTTAAACCAGCAATTAGATTAGGTGCTATTTCACAAATTAATCCAGTTTATTTTTTAACTCATGATTCTGTTCTTATTGGTTCAGACGGTCCAACTCATCAACCAATTGAACAAATTGGAATGTTACGTTCAATTTGTAATCATAATGTATATAGACCATGTGATGAAAAAGAATCTATAGGCTGTTTTATGCATTGTTCACAATTTAGTAAAACTAGTTCTTCATTTATCTTATCTAGACAAAATTTAAAATCTAATTTTAATACTAACATTGAAAAAACCATTAAATATGGTGGTTATCCAATTTTAAATTCTAATTCATTTGATTACGCTATTCTAGCTACTGGTAGTGAAGTTGAATTAGCAATTAATGTTGCTAATAAAATTAAAGAATTAGCAAATATCAATATTACTGTTTATAGCATTCCTAATTTAAATTTATTTTTAAATAAATATGATTTAGATGAAATGAAAAAATATAAATATGGATTATATGCATTAGAAGCAAGTAACGATAATATTTGATATAGATTTGCAAAATATAATAAATTAATTGTTCATGGTATTAATAAATATGGTTATTCAATGGATGGACTACAATTATATTCAGATTTAGGGTATAATATTGATTATATTACTAAACAAATATTAAAAGAAATTGTTGATTAGAGGTTTTATGAATCATAATTTAAATTTAGCTCAATATATTGATCACACAAATTTATCTCAAACTGCAACATTTGCTGATATCGAAAAATTATGTAATGAAGCAATTGAATATAATTTTAAAAGCGTTTGTATTAATCCATATTATGTTAAATATGCTAAAAGTATTTTAAAAAATACTAATGTATTAGTATGTACTGTTATTGGGTTTCCATTAGGAATGAATACACTTAAAAGCAAAATTGAAGAAGCAATTAATGCTGTTGAAAATGGTGCTGATGAAATTGATATGGTTATCAATGTATCTGAATTAAAAGCTTATAATAAAGAATATTGTTTGAATGAAATTAATTCTATAAAAAAAAGTATTGGAAATAAAATACTTAAGATAATTGTTGAAACTTCTCAATTAAATTTAGAACAAAAAGAATTTAGTGCGAATTTAATATTAGAATCAAATGCCGATTATATCAAAACATCTACTGGATTTGTTGGTTCTGGAGCGGATTTAGATGATATAAAATTATGAAAAAAAATATTAAATAATAAAAAGTTAATTAAAGCTGCAGGTGGGATAAAAACTAAAGTTGATATGTTAAGTTTTATTGAAAATGGAGCTGATAGAATTGGTTCATCAAAAGGTGTTGACCTAATAAAATAAAAATTATGTTATATAATTAATATATTGTATTTATTGAGGAAAGTATGAATAATAGTTTAGATTTGATATCCGAATCAAATGACAATATTGATAATATAGATCCTAAAACTGGGTTAAATGACAATCAAATAAACCTTTCAATGCAAAAATATGGTAAAAATGTTTTACCTTCTAAAAAACCTATTCCATTAATTATAAAAATATTAGTTCAATTTAAAGAATTAATAATGATTTTGTTATTAATTGCATCTATTGTTTCAATTATTACAGGTGTAATTTCTATTGTTCAAAAAAGTGAGTTGTTTGAAATAATTTCTCCTTTTGTTGAATCAGGAGTAATTTGAGCTATTATTGCTACTAATATTATTTTTAGTATTAGACAAGAAGGAAAAACAGAAAAAGCATTAGAATCATTGAAAAAAATGTCTGCACCAGTTTGTAAGGTGGTAAGAAATAATCAAGTAGTAATTATTCCATCAAGCGATGTTGTTGTGGGTGATATTTTAATATTAGAAGCTGGTATGCAAATTGTTGCTGATGCAAAATTAATTGAATCTGTTAATTTAAAGGTTGAAGAATCAGTTTTAACAGGAGAATCATTACCTGTAGATAAAGACGCTAATTTTATTTCTAATAAAGAAATGCCATTAGGTGATAAAAAAGATACTGTTTTTAGTGGCACTACAATTGTTAATGGTCGTGGTATTGCAAGAGTAATTAATGTTGGTGTAAAAACTGAAATTGGTAAAATTGCTAATTTATTAAATAATGAAGAAGTTTCCTTAACTCCATTACAAAAACAAATTGCTAAAGTTTCAAAATATGCTGGTATTGCTGCTATTTTAATTTGTATAGTAACTTTTTTGATTTATATATTTGCTTCTGTTGGTTTTATACCTTCTAATATTAATGCTGGTACAGCTACAAGTGCATTAAATGTATCAATTTCTTTAGCTATAGCTGCAATACCTGAAGGTTTATTAGCAGTTGTTACTATCATATTATCATTATCAATACAATCTTTATCAAAGCAAAATGCATTGATAAAAAGATTACCTGCAGTTGAAACATTAGGTAGTACAAGTGTTATTTGTACTGATAAAACTGGTACATTAACTCAAAATAATATGACTGTGGTAAAAGCTTGATCTATTCATAATAAAAATAAAGTTTATGATGAATTTAAGGATTGTCAAGAATTATTAAAATATGGATCATTATGTAATGACACTCAAATTAATATTGATAACAATGAAATTCAATATTTAGGTGATCCTACTGAAACTGCAATTGTTAAAGCATATGAAAATATTGGTTATAGTTATAATAATTTAATTAATGAATATAAAAGAATTAATGAAATTCCTTTTGATTCTGATCGTAAAATGATGTCTGTAATTACAAAATCTGATAATTCACAATATAAATATATGATTATTGTGAAAGGTGCTCCAGATAGAATATTTTTAAGATCAGTTAATTTATCTAAATCAGATTTAGATCTTATTCAAAATGTTACTAAAGATATGTCATTAAATGCTTTAAGAGCTCTTGCAATTGGAGTAAAGTATACTAATACTTTACCTAAAAATTTTACTAGTGATGAAATTGAAAAAGATTTAAATTTAGTAGGTGTAGTTGGTATTATCGACCCTCCAAGACCAGAAGTTAAATTAGCAATTGAAGAATGTAAAAAAGCTGGAATTCGTCCAATTATGATTACTGGAGATCACGTTGACACCGCTAGTGCAATTGCAAAAGAATTAGGTATTCTTGAAAGTGGACAATTAGCAATTTCAGGTAGTGAATTAGAAAAAATGTCTGATGAACAATTAGCACAAAATATTGAACAATATAGTGTATATGCTCGTGTTAGTCCTAATGATAAAATTAGAATTGTTAAAGCTTGAAAATCACACGGTAAAATAGTTAGTATGACTGGTGATGGAGTTAATGATGCACCATCTTTAAAAGCTGCTGATATTGGTTGTGCTATGGGGATTACTGGTACTGATGTTGCTAAGAATGCTAGTGATTTAATATTAACTGATGATAGTTTTACAACAATTGTAAAAACAATTAGTGCAGGTAGAAAAATAATGTTAAATATTAAATCTGCATTAACATTATTAGTAACTGCTAATTTTGTAAATTTAATAACAGTATTTTTGTCGATTTTAATTTTTAATATTCCACTTATGGAATCTTTACAAATTTTATGAATTAATGTTGTTGCTGAAACAATTTTAGGATTAGCAATAGCAAAAAATAATCGTCATGAAGATGTAATGTCATTCAAACCAAGAAATAAAGATTCATTTATTATTGATAAGCATATGTTAATTGAAATTGTTTTATTCGGTTCAATTGTATCCTTGATGTCAATGATTTTATTCTATCTAGGTATTGCTAGTGTTTATAATTTCAACATTACATTAGATCAAATTAGAAATCATCAAAATTTAATTAATTTCACTAACGCTGAAAATTATGGTAGTTTCTTAGCATTTATGTCTATTGGTATTACCCTTTCATTAAATGGTATATGTGCTAGAACTAGTAGAAGTATTTTTGTTGAATCTTGAAATGATTCAAAATATATGTTTTATGCAATGATGGGATCAATATCATTAGTATTGTTAGTAGCATACGTTCCAGGTTTAAATGAAGCATTTAATATGAAATATTATGATATTGCACCAAATTTTGGATATGAATGATTTAATATTCTTCCATATATTAGCGGAATTGTATTTGTAGGTTCTTATGAATTATATAAATTTTATAAAAATAATAAATATAATGTAGATGGAAGTTTAATTATTAAATCTAAAAATTAATTAAGAATTTTTATTAATATATTCATTTATTACATATAGGAGGAATAAATGAATATATGAAAGAATTAATATTATATTTATTAGATAAATTTTCAGGTAATTGAGATTCAATTTATAGTGCTATTCAAAGTAAACAAACTATTGATTGAAATAAACTAGAAAATTACAAAAATGAAACAATAAATTTTATGTCGATTACTGATGATAATTATTGTGATAAATTAAAAACAATATATATGCCACCATTTGGATTATTTTATAATGGTGATATTAATTTAATTAATAATAATGTTTTATCAATTTTAGGTTCATTAAATCATAATGAAATTAACAATATAATTAAAATTGCATCTGATAACATTACATTGTGTATTAGTAATAATGATATAAATGAATATTTATATCAAAAGATAATTGAAAAAAATATTAAATTAATTGTTATATGTGAAAAAAATATAAATGATTTTAAATTTAAAAAAAATTCATATAATAATATTTTATTAGTAAGTGAATATAATAATGATAATTATGATAAAGCAGCTGAACAAACTGTTGAAAGATTGTTATATGCATTGGCTAATAAAATATTTTTAAAAAGTATTAATAAACAAAGATTATATTTTATTTTTTCAAATTATGAAAATATTAAAAAAGATTTTTATTGTTTAGAAAAATATAAAAATAATGATAATATTAATTGTTTTTATGATAAAAATCAATTGTATTTTATTAAGAAAATTGAAGAAATTAATTTTTTGCATAAATCATAGGTAATTGAATATGGAAAATAATATATTATTAATTGTTGAGTCTCCAAATAAGGTTGCTACAATCAGTTCTTTTTTAAGCAATAATTATAATGTTATAGCTACTAGTGGACATTTAAGAGAGTTGAACAAAAGAAAGGGTTATAATGAAAATTTTGAACCTATTTGGGAAATAATTAATGATAAAAAAAATAAAATTTCCAAAAATTCAATTATAAAAAATATAAAATCATGTGCTAATAAATCTGACATAATTTATATTGCTACCGACCCTGATCGTGAAGGTGAAGCAATTGCTTGACATATATTTGATATATTAGACAAAAAAGACCAATTAAAATGTAAAAGAATTACTTTTAATGAAATTACTAAAAATGCAGTAATTGAATCATTAAATAATTCTAGAGATATTGATATGAATTTAGTTAATTCTCAATTTGCTCGTAGAATTTTAGATAGAATAATTGGATATAAATTGTCTTATTTTATTAAAAAATCACTTAATGCTATAAGTGCAGGAAGAGTTCAATCTGTAGCATTATTATTTGTTGTTGATAGAATGCTTGAAAGAATGAATTTCAAACCTTCTAAATGATTTGAAATATATGCTGAATTAGATAATGGTGCAAAATTAACTTATTGTGGTGAAAATGCAAATTTTAAAAAATATGAAAGTAGTTCATCTGTTTTTAAATTTTTAAATTACGATGATGCAAAATTTGTATTTGATTCTTTAAATAATGAATTTAAATTAATTAAAATTGACCCCCCTAAATTAACTAAATCAGATTTTTTAAAACCAATTACTACTGATAAACTTTTATCTTTAGCATCTTCTAATTTTGGTTGAAGCGCAAAAAAAACAACTTTAATTGCTCAAAAGATGTTTGAAGGCATTAACTATAATGGTCAACATATAGGGTTAATATCATATCCTAGAACTGATAGTGAAAGATTAAGTAATGAATTTATTGATGAATCTAAAAAATTTATTTTTAATAATTTTGGTAATGAATATTTTAATGTTGATTTTAATAATAAATTAAATAATAAAAATCAAAAAAATGTTCAAGATGCACATGAAGCAATTAGACCTACTAATATAAATTTAACTCCATCTATGTTAAAGGGACTAGTTGATGAATCAACATATATGCTTTATTATTTAGTTTGACATAGAACTTTATCTGCATTAATGATGCCACCAAGATTTTTAAAATATGTATTACACTTTGATAATAATAACAATGATTTTTTATATTCTTATAAAGAAATTGAATTTAAAGGATATTATGTTTTAGATTATTATAATAATGCTTTAGAAGAATATAAAAATAGTATAACAGATATGAAATTAAATAATATTTACAATGGTCATGCATTTATAGATGAAAAAGATACTTTACCACCTCCATTATATACTGAAGCAACATTAATTTCTGCATTAAAAGATTCAGGTGTTGGAAGGCCATCTACTTATTCTAAAATGGCTTCAATTGGTGATGAAAGAGGTTATACATATAAAGAAAAAAATAAAATATTAGCTACAGATTTCGGTATAGATGTTATTAATGAATTAAAAAAAGATTTTAATGAAATTATATCTCCCCAATTTACTTCTCTTATGGAGGAAAAATTAGATTTAATTGCTTCTGGTAATTTAAATTGACAAACATATATGAATGAATTTGTACCCCAATTTAATTCCAAAATGGATCAATCAATAAAAAACATTACAAAAATTAATTATGAAATTACTGATGAAATTTGTCCTCAATGTGGTGAAAATAAATTGGTAATTAGACAAAATAAATATGGAAATAAGTTTATTGGTTGTTTTGGTTATCCTAAATGTAAATATACAAAATCATTAGATGACGATCAATTAGATGAATTATGTCCTCAATGTAATCATAAATTATTAATTAAAACAAATAGAAAAAAGCAAAAATTTATTGGTTGTTCTAATTATCCACAATGTAAGTTTATAAAAAATATTAATAATTAATGTTATTATTAAATAAATTAAACAAGAATTAAGGAGTATTAAATATGAAAATAATTAAAAGTAATGAAGAATTTAATTCTCTTATCAATAGTGATTCATTAGTTGTTATAGATTTTTTTGCTACATGATGTGGACCATGTAAAATGTTATCACCTGTATTAGAAAATGTAAGTAATGTTTTAAATAATGTTGAATTTATTAAAGTTGATATTGATCAATTCAATGAATTAGCTTCTCAATATAAAGTTCAATCTGTCCCTACTATTGTTTTTATGAAAAATGGAAATGAAATTAATAGACATATTGGTTATATTGATGAAGATAATTTAGTTGAAAAAATTAAAAATTTATAATTTTATTGTTAGATATTGATGAATAAAAAAGTAATTGCTACTGATTTAGATGGAACATTATTACATTATAAAAAGTGAATTTCAAAAACTAATATTTATTATTTAGAAAAATTTATTAATGATGGTGGTATCGTTAATTTTATAACTGGTCGTTCATTAGAATCGACAATTGCTATTGCTGATAAATTTTATCAAAAAACTAAATGTCAAATTTCCTATTTAGCATGTTTAAATGGTTCTATTATATATGATTATAAAAATAAGCAAAT
>CASDOM010000015.1 GCA_949282435.1 uncultured Ureaplasma sp. | reverse complement strand
AATTTTGTTCTTTGTTCAATTCTTTGAGCTTCAATTAATCTATTTTCTTTTTTAAAATATTTAATTCGTTGTTCAAGATCGATATTAATTAAATTAATAGCATTATTTAAATTATCTTTATTAATAATATATTCATTAGCAGTAGTTAAATTAAAACTATCAATTGAAGATATTTTTTTATTTGTTAAAATATCAATTTTATCTATTGATTCAATTACATCACCAAAAAAGCTTATTCTATAATAGTTTTCATTATCATATCCAGGCATTATATCAACAATGTCACCTTTAATTCTAAACTTTCCCGCTTTTAATTCAATATCATTTCTTTCATAATTTAAATGAACTAAAATTTGTCTTAAATCTTTAATTAAAATATGTTGGTTTTTATGAATATTAACCATATATTTTTCAAAATCAGCTCTTGATACAGATGGATATATACTTGCAACTGAAGCAACAACAATAACATCATCATTACAAATTAAAGATGTAATGGTTGACAATCTTAACATTTCAATTTGAGCATTAGCTTGAGATGATTTTTCTACATATGTATCACTATGAGGAATATAAGCTTCAGGTTGATAATAATCAAAATATGAAACAAAATATTCAACTTTATTATTTGGAAAAAAATCTTTTAATTCCAAATATAATTGTGCAGCTAGAGTTTTATTGTGAACTAAAACTAATGTTTTTTTTTGTATTTTATTAATTACATTAGCAAAAGTAAATGTTTTACCAGTTCCTGTTGCACCTAATAATACTTGTTTTTTTATATTAGATTTAAAATTATTACAAATTTTATCAATGGCATAAATTTGATCACCAGCAGGATTATAATTGGATTTTAAAATAAATTTATTATTCATTATGATAATACCTTGTCAACATCGTTAATAGTTATGTTTTTGATAGGTTGATTAAAATCATTAATAAAATTAATATTATTATTAACCATAGCAATTTTATAAATAAATTTTTTATTTGTATTATTAATAGTTCAATTTAAATATTTTAAATTTTCACTTCTTATTTTAGCAATGTATTCAATGTCTTTTTGATTAGTTTGAATATTAACAGTATTTAAACTATTATTTTGATTTAAATTATTGTTAGTTTTTAAATTTTGAATATCAATTTTAAAATTTAAATCATTAAAATTCAAACTAATTTCACCTAGTGAAGATATACTTTTAATAATTTTATTTGCAATTTTAGTTTTTAAATCAATAAATAGTTCATCTGCATCTTCAACATATATATTTAATGGTGAAACTTGTTCATATGATCTTAAGTTAACACCTTCTCTAAGTTTATTAATTAACTCTAAGTGTTCTGTTCATGATGAATCAATATTTGAAATAATAATTTTTTTAATGTTATTAAAAAATATTTCATCAGTTAATAGTTGTTTTTTTTCATTTAAAAAATCTTTAATAATATCTATTAATTTATGTCTTAATGTTTCTTTATCATATTTTTTAAATTCTTCAGAATTTAATTTATTTGTTTTAAAAATATATTTATTAAAATCATTAATAACATTTTCATTATTAACAAAGTCAGGATTTATTTTGTCAACATTATTATTAAATACATCTTCAATTACATATGGTATCATTTGATAAACAATTGACATCAAATCTTTTGATAATAAAACTATATCTCTTTGTTTGTATATTAATTCTCTTTGATAACTTAAAACATGGTCATAATCAATTAAATTTTTTCTTACATCAAAATTTAATCCTTCAACCTTTTTTTGAGTGTTATCTAATAACTTACTAAAGAATTTTAAATCAATATATTCATCATTCATTTTATTATTTGCTTTATTAAACTTATCACTAGCAAATCTTTTGAATAATGAATCTTGTAAACTAATAAAGAATCTTGATTCCCCAGGGTCACCTTGACGACCTGATCTACCTCTTAATTGATTGTCAATTCTTCTTGATTCACTTCTTTCAGTACCAATTACATATAAACCACCAAGTTCTTTAACTCCAGGGCCCAATTTAATATCAGTACCTCTACCGGCCATATATGTAGCAATAGTAACTTGATATTTTTCTCCTGCATGTTTTATAATATCAGCTTCTTGAGCATGATTTTTTGCATTTAAAACATTATGAGGTATACCAACTCTTTTTAATAATAAATGTAAAATTTCTGAATCTTCAACTGCTCCTGTTCCAACCAAAATTGGTTGTCCGGTTTTATGACGCTTTATAATTTCAGCTACAACATATTTTCATTTAGTTTTTTTATCACCAAATACATAATCAGGTTGATCTATTCTTATGATAGGTTTATTAGTTGGAATAGTTACCACTATCATATTATAAATATTTAGTAGTTCTTCTGCTTCTGTTGATGCAGTTCCTGATACCCCAGTTAAATGAGTATATAATCTAAAAAATGATTGATATGTAATTGTTGCAACAACTAAATTTTCAGGATCTATTTTTACATATTCTTTTGCTTGTATCGCTTGGTGCAACCCAGATCCATAAGTTCTATCTGGCATAATTCTACCAGTAAATTGATCTACTAGTGCAATTTCATCTATACCTTTATCATTTTTTCTAACTATATACTCTTTACCATTAAAAAATAAGTAATTAGCCTTTAATGCATTAATTATTTTATGTAATAAACCACTATATTCTAAATCATATATATTTTCAATACCAAAGTAATTATTAGCTTTTTCAAAACCAAAATCACTTAATGAAATACTACTACTTTCATGATCAATAATATAATCCTTTGGTTCTAAACTTTTAGCAAATCTATCTACTTTAACATAATCATCAATACTATTTATAGGTGATCCAGAAATAATTAATGGAGTACGAGATTCATCAATTAAAATTGAGTCAGCTTCATCTACGATTGCAAAATGTAATTTTCTTTGTACTTTATCATTGTAATTAGTTACCATATTATCTCTTAAATAGTCAAAACCTAATTCAGAATTTGAACAATATGTAATATCACAATTATAATTTTTTCTTTTTTCATCACTATTCATTGATGATTTTATATAACCTACTGTTAACCCTAAGTTATTCATTATATTACCTGAAAACTCAGCATCACGTTGTACTAAATATTCATTTACAGAAACAATATGTACACCTTTTTTTTCAAGTGCAATAACATATGATGCTAATGCAATAGTTAATGTTTTTCCTTCACCAGTCATCATTTCGGCAAAATCACCAAAATAAACAACTATTGCTCCAATTAATTGAACTTTAAAGGCTAACATACCAGTGATTTTATAAATTGCTTCTCTTATAACAGCAAAAGCATCAATTACTATATCATCAACAATAATTTCATTATTTTTAATTCTTTCAATAAAATTTAATGTTATATTTTTTAATTCATCTAAACTATATTTATTGTATATATTTTCTTTTTCAATAATTAAATCAGCTAATTTAATAGCTTTTTCTAATATTCTTTGAGAAGGATTAATTTTATCTAGAACATTAAAACGCATATTTCAATATTATTCTTGTTCTCAAGGCAATTCATCAACAGTTTTTGGGTTATTATTTCTTACTAATGAAACGATATTACCATCACGAATTTTAATTAATAATGTAGCCAATCCTTCAAAAATTTTATTATGAGTAACAATAATAACAGTTGTTTTATAATTTTTATTAATATTTACAAATTCTTGAATAACCATTTTAGACATTTCTTCATCAATCGCACCTGTTGGTTCATCACCGAATAAAATTTTAGGATTTTTTGCAAAAGCTCTTGCAATTGAAACTCTTTGTTGTTGTCCACCAGATAATTGATGAGGAAATTTATCCTTATGTTGATACATATCTACAGATTTTAGAACTGCTTCAACACTTAAATTTTTATTCTTAGTTTCAGATAAATTTGCACCAATTTCAACATTTTCTTTTACAGTTAAATTAGGTAAAAGACCATATTGTTGAAAAACATAACCAATATTATTTTTTCTGAATTTAGTTAATTCATTATCATTTAGTGCAATTAAATTAGTTCCACAAACGTTTGTAATACCTTGTGAAGCTCTATCTAATCCAGAAATAATATTCATTAAAGTAGTTTTACCACTTCCACTAGGACCTAATATAACTACAAAATCACCTTGCTTAATTTCTAAATTAATATCCTTTAAAATTTTAGTAACAATATATCCATTTGTATAATATTTAATTACATCTTTTAATTCAATAATATTTTCAGGATTTTTTAATGGAATATTTCTATTTTCATTCTTATGTGGTTTATTTAATTTTTCAATACTTTTAGCTCTTTTTTTCAAAGCTTTTTTTTCATCTTTACTTAAAGTTTTATAAGCTTTTTTTTGAGCATTTAAATTATTTGATTGATTTTGTTTTTGTTTTTGTTCCATAAATTTATTTCCTTCAAACAATTAATAAATTATAATTTATATAATTTTAACATTTTAAAACTAAAAAGATTATGATTTATGCAATATTTATTTTTTAAATTGTTTTATTTTAAATATATATGAAGTAATTTTAGTTTAATTAATTATAAAAATAATTGTTTTAAATTATGTCTATGTGAATATAAATAATTTTATCAATTGATTTATTTCTATTTAAATTTTTTCAAATTAAAAAAGTTGATT
>CASDOM010000014.1 GCA_949282435.1 uncultured Ureaplasma sp. | reverse complement strand
GCTTGGTAGCTCGTCAGGCTCATAATCTGAAGGTCGGTGGTTCAAATCCACCTCCCGCAACCATGGTCTTGTGGTGTAGTGATTAACATGCCTCTCTGTCACAGAGGAGATCGCGAGTTTGATTCTCGTCAGGACCGCCATATGGTTTTGTAGCTCAGTCGGTAGAGCAACGGACTGAAAATCCGTGTGTCGGCAGTTCAATTCTGCCCGAAACCACCATTAAAATATAAACAAAATAAGCACTATCTATATTTATGATAGTGCTTTTATTATTTAAGTATTTTAAAACATATTATTGCACAAAAAATCGCTACATTTAAACTTTCAATATTATTGGATATATTTAATTTAATTTTTAGATTTGATAAATTAATCAATTCTGGATTTATTCCATGACCTTCATTGCCAATAATAATAAAGTTATTATTTTTAGAAAATTTATATGTGTTTAAATCATATGAATCATTTGATAATACAGTGGCAATAATTTGATAATTATATTTTATATATTTTTGTATTAACGATATTGGTTCTTCAATTTCAATAATATTTTTGTTAAAAATACTTCCCATTGCACTTTTAATACATTTATTATTGTATTTATACACACAATTATTTAAATATATTACATCAATACCTAGTCCTAATCCAGTTCTTATAATTGTACCTAAATTACCAGGATCTTGGATGTTATCTAATAATAGTATATTTTTATTTTTATCAATATTTATATCATCATTATTTACATATTTACAAATCGCATAAATTTGATTAAAAGAAATATTTGTTGAAATTTTTTTAGCAATACTTATATCGATATATATTAATTTACAATTTTTATTAATTAGTAAATATTGAGATAATTCTTTTTGATATTTTTTATATTCGTCTAATGTTATTAATATATATTTAATATCAATATTATTAATAATTGCTTCATGTACTAATTTGTATTTTTCTATACAAAATAATTTTATTTTTTTAGCATATTTTTGATCATTATTTAATCTTATAATTTGTTTTATTAATGGATTGTTAATTGAATTAATTATATTATTCATAATATTAATTTTAAAACATAAATATTATTATAATTATATTAATATTATGAATAAGCAAAGATTAGTTTTTTTTGATTTAGATGGTACATTGTTAACTCATAACAAACAAGTACATGAATATAATAAAAATATTATTTTAGATTTGCAAAAAAATCACAATTTTATATTTTGCATTGCAACTGGTAGAAATTTGAATGAGGGAATTTTAACTTTAATTGAAGAATTAAATTTAAAGCATTATATTGTATTTGGTAATGGTAATTTTATTTATGACATTTTGAACAAAACAGTTATTACAATAGGTAATAATATAGATTTTAAAATTGTTAAAAAATTTTATAAATTTGCAAAAAAATTTAAATGCCAATTAAATATATATTTTCATGATGCAACTTTTAAAAGTTATTATTTTGGTAACAATATTTATGAAGAAATTAAAGATCCATTATTTTATTCAATTGGTCCAAATTTAGATAAATTTTCTTCTCATAAAGATATTAAAAATGATTTGTGTAAAAAAATTGTTCATTTAGGCATTAAATCAGAACCTAAAATTATTACTAAATTATTTCCTAAAATTAATAAATATAAAAATAAAATTCAAATATCAAATATTTTAAATATATATATTGACGCTGAATCTATTGGTATTTCAAAATGAACTGGAATTCAATATGTACAAAATAAACTTCATATTGAAAATAAAAATACATATGCATTTGGTGACTCATTAAATGATTGAGATATGTTAAAAAATGTTGGAAATCCAATTTGCATGGGTAATAGTGATCCAATATTAAAAACTCATTTTAATACTATTATTGGTGATCACAATACTAATGCAATTGGTTTATATTTGAATAGTATTATAGATAATCAAGGTAAGAATTAGTTATGAAAAATAAAGTTTTACCCAGTTTATTAGCATTTGAAAAAAATAGTTGAAATAAAGTTTTGCCAATTTTTTGATATAAAAATATGGATTTATTGCATTTTGATGTTATGGAATATGCATATGTTAAAAACACTGCATATAATTATAATGACATTCCTGATGTATTAAAAATTAATGATAATTTTAAATTGCATGTTCATTTAATGGTTAAAAATCCATTAAAAGAAATTAATAAATATAATTTGAAATGTGTAAAAACGATTTATTTTCACTATAATGTTTATAAATTGTCTTTTTGAACTTTTTTAACTATTTATAAAATTAAAAAAAATAACCAAAACGCAGGTATTGCAATAAGTCCTTATGATTCATTTGATCAATATAAAAAATTTTTAAAACATGTGAATAATGTTTTAATAATGGGAGTAAAACCCGGAAAAGGTGGACAACAGTTAATTATGTCTACAATTAATACCTTAAAAAAAATTTATGATTATAAAATTAATCACAATTTAAATTTTAAAATTGAATTTGATGGTGGATTAAATGGTACTAACATTATTTTAATAGAAAAATATGTTGATTATATTGTGTATGGATCATATTTAAAAACTATAATATAAATGTTATGAGTTCGTTTAAAAAAATTGATGTTAATCAAGTCACTCTTGATCCTATTCAAAATTTTAATAAATTAATAATTGATCAAATACCTAACATTATTGATAAATATTTTTCTGATTATTTATCTTCTAATAAAAATGTATATGATCAATATAATGATTATGACAATAAAATAAGTCAAAATTATGTTGACATACAATCAAAAAAACGTGAATTAAAAATTATTAAAAGAAAAGTTGAAAACTTTTTTATTGGAACTGGATTTTGTTTTATTATAGGTTTAATTTGATTTAAAAAATACAAGAATAATAAACTTATAATTCAAGAATTTAATACATATGAAAATAAATTAAAACAAAAAAATAAAAAATATGAAAAATCAAAAAAAACTTGTATAAAACAATTTTTGTATAATTTTGATTTTAATAAAATTATTGATTATTTTTGCCAAAATGTAGGAATACAATATAACAATTATTTATCTAATGATGAATATGCATTTTTATTAAAATTATTTGGATTTAAATTTATTTCTTGCTGTAATAAATATTTTTATAAAACTAGTCCTATATATGATTTTTCTTATTATAAGTTAAATTATAGAATAGTAACAACACAAAAATCTTGTCAATATACTTATCCTGTTCAATATACAAGAAGTGATGGTTCAACATATGTTGGCACTGCTACTGAAACTTTGACTGCATATCATAGTGAAAATACACCATTTTTAGATTATGAAAATAATATAATTTTTTTAACTAATTTTGATAAAGAATTATCATTTAGTTTTGGTAATAAAAAATATTTAAAATTAGAAAACAATCAATTTAATAAAATTTATAAATTAAATAATAATTCTAATAATATAAACACTTCTCTGTTACAATTTTTTACAATAAAATCTCAAGAAGATTTTGTTAATTGATATATTTACAAAAATAAATCAGTTAATTTGAATTTTTCAAAATCTAAAAATATTTTAAAAATTGGTTCATACGATTGTTCATTTAATCATTTTATTAATGAATTAAATATTTATAATTTATTTAATTTATCTAATAATATTGCAAATATTTTTTCTGAAATTAAAGATAATGTTATTTCATATTTTACAAATTTGATTGATTCAATTACAATGCCGTTGTTATCTTCAACTATAAATAGAGAAATGTATTCAAGTACAAACCAAAATTATAAAATTTTTACTAATTATGATTCAAAAATTAATACTGATGTTATTCATTCTTATGAATATTTATTATCTAAATTAAATAAAAATGAAATTATTAGATTTATTTCTAATACACCTAAAAAAGAATCTTGAATAAATATTATTAATGTAGAATGTATTAATAATATTTATTATTTAAAATGTCAATTAGAATCATTTTATTCTAAGAGATTATATGATAGTGTTATGGTTAGTGGGGCTAGTGGTAGTCATATTATTCAAGTACCATATGATAAATTTTATCCAATTAAAGAAATTAAAAATATTGTTCATATTCCATTTATAAATACCTCTATGCCATCATTTGCAATTACTAAAAATATTAAATTTAATATTTTTAGTAGTTTAAAAGATGATGCATTAAAACCATTTGCAAAATTTAATTTATGAACAAATAATTTAAATTATTTTTCTCAAAATTTAAATAACGTTAGTTTAATTGAATTTTTATCTAATATTAATTCCTTTATTGAAGATAATATTTCATTATTTAAGGACGATTCAGGGTATTTTATTATCAATAATTATCCTGATAAATTAAATAATGAAAAGATTGATAATATAATTAATATTATTAATAGTTTTATTAGATAAAGGAAAAATTAACATGTTAGTAGATCCAAGTACTAAAAATAATATTGAATTTAGTCCAAATGTAGATAATACAATTCATGATTCACAAAAAATAAAATCACAAACAACATTATGATGAGTAATATTTATTTTGGCGTGATTTACAATTATTGGAGGTATAGTTGTTACTGTATTTTGATTTAAATGACAAAATCAATTAAATGAACTTCAATTTGAAATTAATAATGCATCAAGTGCAATTGATATTAATTTAGTAAAAAGAAAAGATATTTTAACCAAATTATTAGATGCTACAAAAAATTATATTCAATATGAAAAAAGTACATTAGAAGAAATTACTAAATTAAGAAGTATGAAATTAGATCATAATGATATTAATAAATCTAATGAATATCAAAATATGATTGAAAATGTTTCCAGAAGTATAAATGTTAATGTTGAAAATTATCCTAATTTAAAGGCTAATAACAATGTTATGGAATTAATGAGTTCTTCACAATATCTTGAATCAGAAATTGCAGCAAGCAGAAGATTGTATAATATGTATGTAATGAATTTTAATAAATTATTGTACACATTTCCGATTTGCGTAAAAGCTGCTAAAATGGGTTTACACACTTTACCTATATTTGTCGCTAGTGAAGAACAAAAAGCTGATGTTAACTTATCATTTTAGTTAATTTAATAACTCCACCACCTAAGCATATATTATTTTGATATAAAACACAATATTGTCCTTCGACAATATTTTTTTGTGGATCATACATAATGTAAAGAATATCATTAATTATTTTAACTTGTACTTTTTGTAGTTTTTGTCTATGTCTAAATCTTGCATAAATATTATTTAAATTATTTGGTTTATACATCCAATTAAAATTTTCTAATTCACATCAATTTGATTGTAAAAATGTAGATTCATATGAATTTGGAGCAACATATAAAATTTTATTTTCAATATCTTTTTTACAAATAAAATATTTTTCTGTTTGTCCGCCTAAATTTAACCCTTTACGTTGACCAATAGTATAGTACATAACACCATTATGTTTACCAATAATTTTATTATTTGTAATATCAATGATTTGACCTGGTTGATTAGGTATATAATTATTTAGAAAATTACGAAAATTACGTTCTCCAATAAAACATATTCCAGTTGAATCTTTTTTTTCTGAATTAATTAAGTTAATTTCTTTAGCAATATTTCGAACTTCATTTTTTGTTAAATTTTCAAGTGGAAAAATTATTTTTGATAAATAATTTTTATTAATTTGACATAAAAAATATGTTTGGTCTTTATTTTCATCTTTACATAAGCTTAAACAAAAATTATTATCTTTTTTAATAATTTTTGCATAATGACCTGTGGCAATATAATCACATTTAAAATTGTCAAAAGCATATTTTAAAAACATTTCAAATTTAATATATTTATTACATAGAACATCAGGGTTTGGTGTTCTACCTTTCTTGTATTCATCTATAAAATACTTAAATACATATTCTCAATATTCTTTTATAAATTCAACTTTATATATTGGTATATCTAATTGTTTTCCTATCTCTATAGCAATATCAAAGTCAATTTGTGCATCACATTTATCATGAATTGATTCATAGTTTTTTTCTTGATTTATAAAACTATCTCAATTTTGCATAAAAACACCAATAACATTATATCCTTGTTGTTTTAATAAATAAGCACTGACAGCGCTATCAACACCACCAGATATTCCTACAACAACGGTTTTATTCATTATACATTTCTCCATTTAAACTGAAACGAGATGCAGATGTAATTTTAATTTTTACAATATCACCTATGTTTGCATTACCAGTAAAATTAACTACTTTTTGTTGTGGTGAATAACCCGTAAGAATATTATCATTAGTTTTTGAAGGACCCTCAACCAATACCTCTAATATTTGTCCAATATATTTTTCATTATTTTCTTTGGCATATTTTCTTACCAATTCATTTAATTTTTCTAATCTTATTTTTTTAGTTTCAATATCTATGTTATCTTTAATGCTAGCTGCAGGAGTTCCAATTCTTGGAGAATAAATAAATGTATATGCATTATCAAATTTAATTTGATTGTATAATTTTAATGTATTTTCAAATTGCGCATCTGTTTCATTTGGAAATCCAACAATCAAATCTGTTGATATAGATACATTGTTGATATTATCTTTAATGTAGTTTATATAACTTATGTAATTATCAATTTTCATTGCTCGATTCATTTTTAATAATATTTCTTCATCGCCGGATTGAATAGGTAGATGAATAAAAGGCATAATATTTTTATATTGCTTCATTATATTTATAATTTGATTATTTCAATCAAAAGGATTAGATGTGGTAAATCTTAATCTTGGTATATTTGTTTTTGCAACATCTTCTAATAAATTTCAAAAATGATAATTATCATATAAATCCTTACCATATGAATTAACATTTTGACCTAATAATGTAATATCTTTATAACCAAGTTTTTTTAACTCATTTATTTCATTAATTATATCTTCTTTTTTTCTACTTCTAACTTTTCCACGAGTATATGGAACAATGCAATATGTACAAAATTTGTCACATCCATACATTATATTTACTCATGCTTTTAATTTTGAATCTCTTGAAGATGGTAAATTTTCTATTACATCACCTTCTTTATTTCATATCTCAACAATAGTTTGTTTGTTTAATAATGTTTCTTCCAATATTATTGGTAATCTATATATATTGTGAGTACCAATAATAAAATCAACATGTTCATGGTTAGTGAGTATTTTTTTTACTACACTTTCTTCTTGAGACATACAACCTGCAATTCCGAAAATAAAATTAGGATTAGTTAATTTTATTTTTTTTAATAATCCAATTTCTCCAAACACTTTTTCTTCAGCATTTTCTCTAATTGCACATGTGTTTAAAATTACCAAATCAGCATTGAAAATATCATCACATCATTTGTAACCTAATAGTTCGCATATTCCTTTTAACGTTTCGCTATCACGTAAATTTGATTGACAACCATACGTTCTTATATGAAAAAATTTATTTTTACCAATATTTACAATATTTTCAGGTACATAAAAACTATCATAAATATGCTCAGCAGATTTAATTCTTTTTCTTGCTTGATTCATATTTGGTAAAAAATACTTAGAAAAATCAATATTTTTTTTACTGTTCATTGATTAACCTCATGAATAACTAATAATAATTATATAATTTTAATCATTTGCATAAAATTAAATTATGTTAAAATAAATTAAACAAAATGTTAATTAGATAATATGAAAAAAGCAATATATTTTACTCTTGGATCAATATTTTTAACAAGTTCTATTGTTGCTGCTAGCGTAATATTACCTACAGTTACTGTGTCTCAAAATTATAGTTTTTATAATTTTAATTTTAGTTCTAATATATATTCTTCTAGTGGTGACTTTGTATTAAGATTTTCTGATGATAATTTAACTTCTACTAATATTAATTATAAAAAATTAATATTAGGTTCAAAAGAATATAATTCTGGTAATTATGTTCTTTATATTGGTAGTCAAGGATATTCTACCAATAATACATTTTTGTATGGTAGTCAAACTATGGATAGCAATCGTGTTAGTGTTGCAAATTCCCAACCAATATTAAATGGTGATTTTGGTTCTATATTTAATGAATATAATGGTAATGATTCTGCTTATGATAAATTAATAACAAAACCAAAAATTTTAGTTATTCAAGATGTATTAACTATTGATGATTATAATGACAGAGATGAATTTGTCAATATGGTTTTAGAATATAAAAATTTAATTAATAACGATCAAGAAAATCAATTTGTAGATGATTCTAAAAAAACAGAAAATCAAAAAAAACAAGAATGAGCTCAAGCTTTATATGATAATTTTACTCAAGAAGATTATTTTGGTTTTAGTATGGAACCTGGTTCCACATATTTAGATTGAAATGGTAAAGAATGTTATTATCGCAAAACTAATAAATTTCCATTGTTATTTAATTCTATTGTAGATTTTGTTAAGAGCAATTTTAATAATTTGAATTCTTTAAATTCTTCAAGTGGCATTGTTCTTGGTTATAAAGATGGAGTATTTTGTGAAGAATTTGGTGGTTCATTCAATATTTCTACTGATGATGGATCTACAGATAGTAGTGACACAACTACTCAATCTTCAATTAGTCAATTAAATAATTTTTATTCATTATTTGATGTGAACTTATCTTCTAAAAGTATTGATTATAATTCTAATAATTCTTTTATAACTTGAATATTAAACTGTTATGCTTAAAAAAATTAATTTATTCTTTTTAAAAAGAATATGTTTAAAACATAAAATTCCAATTATTAGAGACTCTACAGCTAAATTAATTAACAAATTAATTACTAAAAATCATTTTCATTCAATGTTAGAAATTGGTACCGCCTATGGTTATAGTAGTTGTTATTTTTCTACTAACAAATTTATTAAACAAATTGACACATTAGAAAAAAATAAATTTAATTTTACATTTGCATTTAATTGGATTAAAAAATTTTCCTTTAAAAAAATTAACCCAATTTTAATTGATGCTTTTGATTATGAACCTAATAAGATTTATGATTTAATTTTTATTGATGGCTGTAAATCTAATCAAGAAATATTATTCAATAAATATAAAAAATATCTTTCAATTAATGGTTATATTATTATTGATAATTTATTTTTAAAAAAAATTCGCAATTTACCTTCTTATAAACGTACTAAAAATCAACAAAAACTTATTGATAAATTAGATAAATTTATTAATTTTTTAGAAAATCAAATTGAATTTGATTTTAAATTAATTGATATTGATGATGGTGTTGGAGTGCTAAAATTAAAATATGGAAATATCACAGAAAAAAATATATAAAATAACAAAAAAAGATATTATTAATAATTTTAGTAATGTTGATAGTAAATGTTCTCAAAAAGAATTAACTTTTAAATGAAAGATATTTATTATTAGCGTTGCATATTTAATGTGTATTTTAGTTATTATAGGTTTAATAATTACTATATTTTATATTTAATATTAAATATTTATAATGATAAAAATAAGAAATTAGCATTCTTTTGTTTAGAGTGCTAATTTTATGTTATACTAATATTAAGTTATATTAAAAAACTTAAATATAAGGAGATTACAATTATGGCAAAAGAAGTTATTTTAGGTATTGATTTAGGTACAACAAACTCAGCTGTTGCAATTATGGATGGTAAAAAATCCATTATTTTAGAAAATCCAGAAGGAAAACGTACTACACCTTCTGTTGTTTCATTCAAAGGTGATGAAATTATTGTTGGTGATGCTGCTAAACGCCAAATGATTACTAATCCAAACACTATTGTTTCAATTAAACGTCACATGGGAGAAAAATATACTGTTGATATTGAAGGTAAAAAATATACTCCTGAAGAAATTTCTGCAAAAATTTTATCTTATATAAAATCTTTCGCAGAAAAAAAAGTTGGTCACAAAATCAATAAGGCTGTTATTACCGTTCCTGCTTATTTTAATGATTCACAACGTCAAGCTACTAAAAATGCTGGTAGAATTGCAGGGTTAGAAGTAGAAAGAATTGTTAATGAACCAACTGCTGCTGCATTAGCTTATGGATTGGAAAAAACAGATAAAGAACAAAAAATTCTTGTATTTGACTTAGGTGGTGGAACTTTTGACGTTTCAGTTCTTGATATGTCTGAAGGTACATTTGAAGTTGTTTCGACAAGTGGTGACAATGAATTAGGTGGTGATGATTGAGACCGTGCAATAATGGATTGAATTATTGCTGAAGCTAAAAAAGATCATAATGTTGATTTATCAAAAGATAAAATGGCTTTACAACGTTTAAAAGATGCTGCTGAAAAAGCAAAAATTGATCTTTCTGGTCAATCTACAACTCAAATCTTATTACCATTCATAGCAATGGGGGCTAATGGTCCAATTAATATTGAAAAAGAATTAACTAGATCTAAATTTGAAGAAATCACTAAATCATTATTATTACGTTGTAAAAAACCAGTTGAAGATGCAATTAAAGAATCTGGATTTTCTAAAGATCAAATTGATGAAGTTTTATTGGTTGGTGGATCAACAAGAATGCCTGCAGTTCAAGCGTTAGTTCAAGAAATTACAGGTAAAAAACCAAATCATTCTATTAATCCTGATGAAGTGGTTGCAATGGGAGCTGCAGTTCAAGGTGGTATATTAAGTGGTGATGTTGATGATATTTTATTAATTGACGTAACTCCATTAACTTTATCTATAGAAACTATGGGTGGTGTTGCAACACCATTGATTAAACGTAATACTACAATTCCTGTAACTAAATCTCAAATATTTAGTACTGCTGTAGATAATCAACCAAGTGTTGATGTGGTTATTGTTCAAGGTGAACGTCCAATGGCTAGAGATAATAAATTATTAGGAAATTTCCAATTATCTGGTATTCAACCTGCAAAAGCTGGAGTTCCCCAAATTGAAATTAGTTTTAGCATTGATGCGAATGGTATAATGTCTGTAAAAGCTAAAGATTTAAAAACAAACGAAGAAAATTCTATCACAATCAAAGATAGCCAAGGGTTAAGTGAAGAAGAAATTCAAAAAATGATAAAAGAAGCAGAAGAAAACAAAGAAAAAGATGAAGAAATTAAAAAACAAGCTGAATTAAGAAATAAAGCTGAAAAATTAATTTCTGAATTTGAATCAATAATGAACACACCTAACTTCCCTGCTGATAAAAAATCAGAAGTTGAAAAAGAAGTTAAAGAATTAAAAGACTTATTAGCAGCAAATGATTATGAAAAATTATCTACTAAAATTACACAATTAGAACAAATGTTTGCACAAGCAAGTCAAATGTTCAATAATATGCAAAATAATGCTACTAATGAAGCTGAAGTTACAGATGAAACTACTAAAGAAAAATAATTTTTTAAAATTTTTTTAAATCACTTTCATGAAATATTAAATTTAGTTTTTTATTAAATTTAATATTTTTTTATTTGTAATTATTTAATTTAAAAATACAATTATATATAATTTGTGTATAATTTAAAGTATGTCTAATTTTCAAAATAGTAATTCATTTTCTAATTTTAAAAATGATCATGTAATTGATAATAATTTTGATCAATATAAAATTCTTGTAGATCCATTAAAAAACCCATTTTCTTTGAATCATGTTAATGAGCAATTAAAACAAGAAGAAAATCAACAAAATATAGTTTTATCTAAAAAAATTTCTAAAAATAATATCCCTTATTTTTTTAAATTTGAAAAAAGGTTTTTAATATTAAAAATATTAGTTGTGTTACTATTATTTTTAGGTTCTCTTGGCGGTTTATTATTTTTATTGTTAAATAACATCCATTTTAAACAATATAATATCAATAATGGCTATTATGTGTTAGATGTATTATTTTTATTACCTAC
>CASDOM010000013.1 GCA_949282435.1 uncultured Ureaplasma sp. | reverse complement strand
CAAAAAAAATTAATTGTTATTATTGGACCAACAGCAGCAAAAAAAACTACATTAGCACATTATATTGCCTCAAAATTAAATGGTGCAATTATTAATGCTGATGCTTTTCAAGTATATCAAGAACTAAATGTTGGAATTAATAAACCAAGCATTGAACAATTAAAAGAAATACCGTATTATTTGATTAATAATATTACATATACTGATGAATGAAACATTTCTATTTTTAAAAATCAAGTAGATAATGTTTATAACCAAATAATTGCTAACAAACAATTACCAATATTATGTGGTGGTTCACATTTATATATTGATTGTATTGTAAAAGGATATGGTATTAATAAAATCGATGATGATTCTAATTTATTAAACGAAATTTCTCATTGATCAAATAATCAATTACATGATTATATAAAACAATATGATTATGAATCATATAAAAAAATTAGTATTAACAATCATAAAAGATTATTAAGATGTGTTTATTTATTGAAATTAAACAATAATATCCCTAAATCTAAAACTGATATTATTAATAATTCTCCTCAATATGATTGTTTAATAATCATGGTTACAAAAGATAGAGAAATTTTATACAATGATATTAATAATCGTTTTGACAATTTTATTAATAATAAAAATTGAATTAATGAAGTAAAACAATTAATTACAAAATATCCTAATATTATTAATTCAAACGCATTTAAAGCAATTGGATATACTGAAATTGCAAATCATATTTTGTATAATGTACCTCTTAATTTGTCTCAATTAAAGAAAAAAACTAGAGTATTAGCAAAACAACAAATTACATGATGTAAAAATAAATTTGAAAATAAAATTATTTTTAATTACAATAAAGATAATGTTGATGATTTAATTGAAAATATTAAATCTTTTTATTATGGTTAAACATTTATATATACATATTCCATTTTGCAAATCAATTTGTTCATATTGTGATTTTAAAAGAATGCAAACCAATGATTTTTTAATAATTGAAAATTATTGTATTAAAATTATTAATCAAATTAAACTTACATCACAATTAAAACAATATGAAACTATTTATATTGGTGGTGGTACACCAAACTATATTCCTAACAATATTTTAGATTGATTTTTGAATGAATTAAGTGTATATTTAGCTGATGATTATGAATTTAGCATTGAATGCAATCCTGAATTTATAACTAATCAACAAGCATTAATTTTTAGTAAAAATAAAATAAATAGAGTATCAATTGGAGCACAATCATTAAACAATAAAATTCTTAAATTGATTAATAGATCTCATAATGTTAATCATATTATTAATAGTGTTGAATTATTACGATCTGTTAATATTAATAATATCAATTTAGATTTCATATATAATTTACCATTTATGAACAATAATGATATTGATCATATTTTTGATTTTATTAACAAATATAAAATTGTTCATATATCTTTTTATGCATTAGAGATAAAAGAAAATTCATTATTAAATAAACAAAGTTATCAATTAAATATTGATAATGAAGAACAACAATTAGAATATATTAAATCTAAATTTAATCAATTGAATTATCTTAGATATGAAATCTCAAATTGATGTGTGAATTCGCAATATTATTGCAAACATAACTTAGCTTATTGATTAACAAAATCATGAAAAGGAATTGGTATAGGAGCATATGGTTTTGAAAACAAAATCAATTATTTGGTAGATGGTAATTTAAAAGAATTTAATATTAAGTTAATTAATGATAATGATTATTATTTTCAGGTTTTAATGATGGGATTAAGATTAACTGGTGGCATTAACATTAATATTGAACCATATAAAAGTGCATATAATTTTTATAAAACTAAAATTAAATATTGTCAAATAAAAAATAATTATTTAAGTTGCAATAATATAGATATTTTAAATGATACATTATTAGAACTACTTGACTAATTGATTATATAAATCATCAATAGCATCACAACATGTATCGACTGTCATATTATCGGTATTAATTTCTATTGCATCAATTGCTTTTTTTAAAGGGGCAGTTAATCTATTTTTATCTTGATAATCACGTTCTTCTATCTCTTTTTTTATTTGATCAAAATTATATGTATGATTTGCGAAATTTAATTTTAGTTCATTTAATCTTCTTAATGCTCTTTTTTCGACTGAAGCATTTAAATAAACTTTTAAATTAGCATTGGGTAAAACAACAGTGCCTATGTCTCTTCCATCCATAATTACATTATTATTTTTAGCAATTTGTTGTTGATTTAATAATAATTTTTTTCTTAAAAAATCTAATTGAGAAATTTTACTAGCCAAATTAGAAATTAATGGATCTTTAATTTGGGTGCTTACATTTATTTTTTTGTTTTGATAAATAATAAATACATCATCATTAAATAGTTCTACATCTATTATTTTTATATATTCTTTGATCTGATCTAAATCATTTAGATCCACATTATTTTGATATAAAAATAATGCATATGCTCTAAACATTGCACCAGTATTTACATAAATGAAATTTTTGTGTCTTTTGGCAAATTCTTTGGCAACACTAGATTTTCCACTACCTGCAGGACCATCGATTGCAATGTTAATAATATTCATAGATTCTCCAAAATAATATATTATTCTGTATAATAAATAATTATAATGTATTTTTTTATTTGGTGAAAATATGTCCACAAGAGCTGTTGTAAATGGTAATGATTGTATAGCTTGTAATACTTGTTCTAGTGTTTGTCCAGTAGATGCAATTGAAGTTAGAAGTGATGGTTTTGCATTTTCCAATGAAAAATGTATTTCATGTGGTGCATGCTGTTTAGTTTGTCCCACACAATGTATTAGTATACAAACAATTAGAGAATGGTATGAAATGGGCAAAAAATTAAAAGTTAAAGCTATTGATGTAGAAAAAATTTATAATGAAAACAAATAACTATGAAAAAACAACCCATTATTAAATTTGAAAACGTAAATTTTAATTATAATGAAAATATTCCAATTTTAAAAAATCTTAATTTTGAAATTTTTGATAATGAATATGTATGTATTATTGGACATAATGGTAGTGGTAAATCAACAATTTCAAAACTTTTAGTTGGATTATTAAAACCACAAACAGGTACGATTAAAATTTTTGATACTGAACTAAATTTAACAAATTTAAAAAAAATTAGAAATAATGTTGGGATTGTATTTCAAAACCCAGATAATCAATTTGTCGGTTTATCTGTTCAAGATGATATTGCCTTTGGATTGGAAAACCGTAAAGTGCCATATGAACAAATGAACAAAATTATTAATTTAGCTGCAAAATCTGTTGGAATTGAAAATTTGTTAAACAAATCTTCAGATAACTTATCTGGAGGACAAAAACAAAAAGTTGCAATTGCAAGTATATTAGCAATTAATCCGCAAATTATGATTTTTGATGAATCAACTTCAATGTTAGATCCTAAATCAAAAAATGAACTAAAAGAATTAATGTATGATTTGAAATCACATGCCAAAAAAACAATTATTAGTATTACCCATGATATGGAAGAAGTTATTAATGCAGATAGAGTTATTGTTATCAATAAAGGTGCTGTTGTTTTAAATGATAACCCAAAAAACATTTTTAATAATAATCTTGATATACACTCACATAAATTGGACTTCCCATTTATTTATCAATTATCATATTTATTAAATCAATTAAACCCAAACATTGAATTAACTTTTGATAAAAAGGAATTAATTAATCAATTATGTCACAAAAAATAAATAATGCAATATCTGTTAAAGGTTTATATGGAATATATAATGAAAATACTAACAATCAATTTGTCGGTGTTTCTAATATAAATTTTGACTTTCAAAAAAATAGAATTTATTTTTTAGTAGGAAATAGTGGGTCTGGAAAATCAACATTAGTAAATCATTTTAATGGATTAACAATTTCCAAATATGGAAATATCTCAATTAATAATAAATTTAATATTGGAAAATCATGATTTATTAATAATTATGCATATGGTGTTTTGGATGAACAATCAAATATTAATTTTTTACATATACATAAAATTAATAAAATTAGATCTAAAAATAAAAAACAAAAACATTATTTATTTTTTGTAAACTCTTTGTATCCATCTTTTTTTATCAAAATACTTTTCCAGTCAATTTATAAATTTTCTAATATAAAACCTAATTTTATTCAAAAATATAAAAACACATATTGTTACAACATTGCAATTGATGAAAGTGATTTTGAACTTGAAATAAAACAAAAAATATCAAAATCAACTTTAGATAATATTGCAAAATCAAATATGTCATATTTCAAATTTGTTTTTAAGCATTTTTTTGGAAACAAAAAATATAACAAAATTAAAAAATTAAGAAAAGAAATTGGTTTAGTATTTCAATTTCCTGAATATCAATTATTTAAAGATAGTGTCCAAAAAGATATTATGTTTGGACCAATAGTATTGGGGGATACAAAACAAAATGCTGAAATAAAAGCTAAAAAATATTTAAATTTATTAGGGTTAAGCGATGAATATTTATATCATAGTCCATTTGAATTATCTGGAGGGCAAAAAAGAAGAGTTGCAATCGCTGGAATATTAGCAATTGAACCAAATATTTTAGTGTTTGATGAACCCACTGCTGGTCTGGATCCACAAGGAGAAAAAGAAATTTTAAACATTATTTTAAATGCAAAAAAAGAAAACAAAACAATTATTGTCATTAGTCACAATATGGATCATGCACTAGAAATTGCAGATGAAGTAATTGTAATGAATGATGGTGAAATTATTGCTAATGGTGATCCTTTTGATATTTTTATGAATAAAGAGTTAATTGAATATACTAAATTAACTACACCTAAAATCATTGATTTTATAAATTCATTAATTAAAATAGATTCAAAATATAATAAAATTTTATTTATTAAACCTAAAAATATTAATGAATTAGCAAATGCAATCAACCAGGTGGGTTAAAACAAAATGCAATTAGGATATGTAAATAAAAAATCAATTATACATAAACTAAACCCTTCATTAAAATTTATAATTTTTGTAATTGTAATTGTAATGATATTTTTGCCATTAGGGTTTTTTGCTCAAATTATAATTACAACTTTTTTAATGTTAATTTATTTAATATCTAAATTAGGATTAAAAACATTTTTAAATATTTTAAAATCAATAATATTTTTATTTCTATTATTGTTATTAATTAATTGATGTTTATATAAGCAACCAGTAGCTATTTATTTACCATCTGACACTTTTAAAATTAACATTGGAAATATCAACAATATTTATGGGTTTGATATATGTGTTGATAACAGTTATGTATCAACATTGTGAGGTGGAGATGTGTATGGATTTTTAACTGCAACTACACCCGGGGTTGAAATTGATAAATTAACTAATGTTGATTATTTAAATAAAATCTTAAATAATGGACTAACCATTAATGGAGTTCATTATATGGCTATGCAATTATCTAATGTTAAAGATATAACAATTCCTAATACTATTGTTTTATATAAAACTTATTGATACACATTTAGTCCTACTGCAATCATCTCTGCATTATATATTAGTATAAAAGTGTTTTTAATGATTTTAATAGCCACTATTTTAACAGCTACTACATCTTCAATTGAATTAACATATGCACTTGAAGATATATTACATCCATTAAAAATTTTTAAGTTTCCAGTTGCTGAAACCAGTATTATGATTGCAATTGCATTAAGATTTATTCCAACATTATTAATTGAATCAAAAATTATTTTAAATGCTCAAGCTTCACGTGGGATCGATATTAAAAATGGAAATTTAATAGATAAATTTAAAGCATTATCATCATTAATCATTCCTTTATTCAATATTTCATTCCAAAAATCTTTGGATTTATCTAATGCATTAGAAGCAAGATCATACAATCCAAGATATTCAAGAACAAGATATAGAAAATTTAAATTAAGTTGATATGATTGACTATTTACTTCATTTATATTTATCTTATTAGGTTTTTTAATTGGAATGATTATTAATAATACATTTTTTGTTCCATTTGGAATGTTTGAATTATCAATATTATTAGGATAAAAATATGAATTATAAAATAACCATATCTTATAATGGTAGTGAATTTTATGGATTTGCTAAACAAAATTACTTAAGAACAGTTGAGTATGAACTTGAACAAGCTTTTTTAAATTTATTTAATATCAAAGTTAAAATTAATGCTTCAGGTAGAACTGACAGATATGTTCATGCCATTAATCAAATTGTAAATGTTAACAATTCGCAATTAAATTATGAACCTGAAATAATTGAAAATGCTTTAAATTCTTTTTTTAATAAAGATTTATATGTTAAAAAAGTAGAAATTGTTAATGATAATTTTCACGCCCGTTTTAGTGCTAAAAATAAAACTTATATTTATAAATTAAATATAAATAATATTTATGACCCAATTAATGCAAAATTAATTTATCAATATAATAAACCAATTAATGTGCAATTATTTGATGAATATAAAAAAATAATAATTGGAAAACATAATTTTTTATCTTTTTCAACATCTGAATTAGACAATACAATTAGAGAAATATATGAATTTGACCTTTATATCAATGATGATATTGTTGAATTTATGATTACTGGCAATGGTTTTTTAAGAAATATGGTAAGAATGATTATTGGTGTTTATTTAGATTTGTGTGAAAATAAAATTGATTTAAGCTTTGTTTATAAATTATTGAATGAACCAAAAAAAGGGTCTGCCATTAGAAAGGTAGATGGATGTGGTTTATATTTATATCAAGTAAATTATTTATAATTATTTTTGATTTTATTAACAATAATTGTTGCTTCACTTATTCCACTAATAATTGAATTAATATGATTTGGATGAAAAATGCAATCACCAGCTGCATATATATTATTTGCATTAGTCATGAAATCATGATCAACAATAATTTTTCTATTTTTAATTAAAATATTATTTAATTGATGAATTTTGGATTCAAGTGGTTTTAATCCATATTGAACAACTAAATAATCATATTTTAATTTATGAATTTTGTCTTCAATTAAAAAACTACATTCATCTTCTGATCAATCATGAATATGTGCATCTAAAATTATTTTAATATTATTGTTAGTTAATTCATCATGACTAAATGATTGTCCTTTTAATTCTTTGGAATGATGAATAAGTGTAACTTTTGCATTATATTGAGTTTTTAATTGATATGAAATATCAATTGCACTATTTCCTCCACCTAAAACTATTATTTCCTTATTTAAAAAATTATTTTTATTATCTAAATAATATATAACTTTATGATGATCGTGAGATTGTGGAAATTTTTCTAATTTATTAAACACAAAAGAACCAATTCCAATGGTTAAAATAACATTTTTTGCATAATATTCATTATTATTTTCATCACATAATACTATAATTTCATCTTTATAGTAATATTTAACAATAGACGTATTTAATATAATTTGTGAATATTCTTTGTAATTATCAATTTGTTCAACTAATTGATGAATTATATCTTTGGCTTTAATTGAAATTTGAGTTGGAAAATCATATACCATTTTTTCTGGATACAATTTTGACAATTGACCACCAACTGACTCAGTAAGCTCTATACATAATGTTTTTAACTTTAAATATCCTGCAATAAAAGTGATGTATAAACCTGTTACGCCAGCTCCAATTACAATTATGTCATATATATTTGTGTTCATAATATTAAAATAATAAAATTAATTAAATATAATTATAATTAATATTGTAAAATTAGAATGTTATTATTGAACACAAATTTTATTAATAAATAATTGTTAAGAGGAACATTTATATGCATGTAAAAGATATTGATATAAAAACAGCTGTTATTAATATTGATGATCTAAATAAAATTGGAATTGAAAAAAAGAACTCTCTTAAATCTGCCTTTATTAACGGTAATAGGGTTTCTATTGATTATTTTGATGAATATGATGATAAATGAATTTTACCTAAAATTTATTTAAAAGCAAATTCATATGTTTCTACACTTGAACAAATTGATAATAAAAAATTTTTAAAACTTTATACTAATAAAGTTGAAAATTTCAAACGTATTTGAGATGTTGATTTAACTGAAGGTGAAGTATATATAAAAGTTGCTCAATATTTACATGATCAAGATTATTCTATAGACAATATGATTGATGAATTTGTTTACAATAATTTTGATGATTCAATTGAAAATCATAAAATTAGTTTATTAGTTGAAAAAATAAATACTAATATACAAAGATATAATGAATTAATTACTCAATATAAAAATGCTAATGTAAATTTATTAGGACATGAACAAAAAGTTGATTTAATAGCTAATTGTAAAATTTGTTTGCTTCTAATATATCGTAATTTCTCAATTTTAAATGCAATTATAAGAAGAAGTACAAACTTAAAACTTGATTACAATCAACATTTTGAAGGATGTTTCTTTTGTCATAAACCAAATGATTTTATTGATAAAGATGCATTATTATACATTATTGATAACAAAGTTTTTCTTAAAAAACCAAACAATATTAATGAAAAATATCCTAAAAAAGATATTATTTGAAAAATTAATGACAAAAATAATGTTTTTGTCGATGAATCTAATTTTGACAAAGTAGAAGAAAAGAAAG
>CASDOM010000012.1 GCA_949282435.1 uncultured Ureaplasma sp. | reverse complement strand
TAAAAATAAAATTGTAAATTTAATTATTTAATAATATGATAAAATTTTAATTGCTATGTATAATACATAGTAGTTCGCATTTTGTTGGTAAAAAGAGTTACTAATATAACCACCAATTAAAGCGAGAAAGGAAAAAAATGTTTGCAATTTTTGAAACTGGCGGTAAACAATATAAAGTTCAAGTTAATGATACAATTTATGTTGAAAAACTTGATGTTGAAGCTGGTAATGAAGTTAAATTTGATAAAGTATTAATGATAGATAACAAAATTGGTCAACCATATTTAAAATCTGCAAGTGTTGTTGCAACTGTAGATAAACATGGTAAACAAAAGAAAATTAGAATTATTAAGTTTAAATCTAAAAAACATTATTATAAAAGACAAGGCCATAGACAATTGTATACTAAATTAATAATTAAATCTATTAATAGTTAATGATCAATATATCTTTTTATAAAAATGGATTCATAGTATCTGGACATAGTAATTTAAATAATATCGGAAATGATATTATATGTGCAGGTGTAAGCTCCATAATTATGGGTTCATTAAATTGATTTACTGATAATCTTGATTATATTTACATAGATGATGGATATGTAAAGTTAGTTGTTAATCAATTAAATCAAGATGAAATTAAATATTTAAATTTAATCAAAATACAATTAAATGCTATGAATCATGGAGAATATAAAAAACATATATCAATAACTGTTTTTGATGAATTAATTAATAACAAAGGAGAGTTTTAATTATGTATGAAAATAAAATTTTAACTAACTTACAATTGTTCGCTTCTAAAAAAGGGGTAGGGTCAACTAAAAATGGTCGTGATTCTAATCCTAAATATTTAGGCGCTAAAATTGGTGATGGTCAATTTGCAAAATCAGGACAAATTATTTATCGTCAAAGAGGAAATAAAATTTATCCTGGTAAAAATGTAGGACAAGGTAAAGATCATACTTTATTTGCTATTACAGATGGTATTGTAAAATATACTAAATTTTTTGGAAACAAAACTAAAGTTAGTGTTATAAATAAATAATAAAATTAGGAGGACAAAAATGAAAAATATTAAACAACCTGAATTATTAAGTTTAATTTTAATGTTAATTCCATTTGTTTCAGTAATTGGTTTTGTAATTTATGTTGTTATTTGTGGTGCTGCTAAAAATAATATGCTTAAATTAATTATTGCTGTATTAACAATTTTCTTAGGAATTTTTGCTGCAATATTCTTATGATTAGATGCATTAGACATTATTAATTTAGACAACAAAAAATAATCAACTATTTTTTTAATTTTATATAATTCCTAGAATTAATCTAGGAATTTTTTATTAATAAAAAATATAATATATTATTAGGTAAGTTATGAAAGCTTTATATATTGATGTTTGTACTAATTCTTGCATATTTGCATTAATTGAAAATGATAAAACTATTATCGATCAAATCGCTGTTGAAACAAAAAATAATTTAATTGATATTATTAATGATATTTTAAATAATTTCTTAATCAAAAATAATATTCAATATCAAAATTTAAACAAAATATATCTTGTGAATGGACCTGGTAGTTTTACTGGTAATCGAGCTGGACTAAATCTAACTAAAACTATTATAAGTGTGTATAATAACATTAAATTATATGTTATTGATACTTTAAAGTTTTTATCAAATGGAAGTGGATTAGTTTTCTTAGATGCAAAAGGAAATAAAAGTTATATAGGGGTTTATGATAATAATAAAGTTATTATTAACCCAATTATGATTAACAATAGTGAAATTGATCAATATTTAAATCAATATAAAAATTTAAAAGTATATAATGGTAATATAATTACCATTAATAATAAATTAGATAATTTAATCAATAATTTAAAATTGTTTAATTTAATTGATGACTGAATAAATTTAGAACCTTATTATATAAAACCTGCATTATAAAGTATGATTAAACAATTAGATAATATTAATTTAATAAAGCAAATTTACAATTTAGAAACCTTATTATTTTATAATCCTTATACATATCAACAATTAATTGATATGTATAATGATTCTAATTATCATTTTTATATTTTTATAAATGATTCTAATAATGAAATATTAGGTTATGCAATTATTTTATTATTAGAATCAGAAATGGAATTAATTAAAATTGGAGTTAATAATAATGCACAAAATAGAGGTATTGGCAGTCAATTAATTAATTATTTAAAAGAATTTAATTTACCTATTTTTTTAGAAGTTAATGCTATTAATATTAATGCTATTAATTTTTATAAATTTCATAATTTTAAATTAATTCAAACTAGAAAAAAATATTATAAAGATAATAATGATGCATTAATATTTAAATATATGGGTAATAAAAATGTTTAAAATTAATTTTAATTATGATTTAGAAGCAAAAAAATTATACAAATATAAAAAAATATTAATAGAAGTTGCTAATTGTGTTTATTCAGAATTAAAATTAAATAAAACATTATATTTTGATTGTAGTTTTGTTAATCTTCAACAAATTACATATATTAATAATCAATATCGAAATAAAAATTATCCTACGGATGTAATTTCATTTGCTTTAAATGAATATGATAATAATATTAATTTAATTGGTGAATTATATATATGTTATGAAAAAATAGTTGAACAAGCTAAACAATATCATCATTCATTTAAAAGAGAAATTTGTTTTTTATTTTTACATGGTTTATTACATCTCTTAGGGTTTGATCATATGACTGTTGAAGATGAATTAATAATGTTCAATCTACAAGATAAAATATTAAGTAAATTAAATATTAAGAGGTAAATATGAATCTTAAAAATAAATTATTAAAAATAATTAGAAAATTTAATTACGCAATAAAAGGTTTATCAATTTCATTAAAAGAAGAAAAAAGCTTAGTAGTACATTTTATTGTTGCATTAATTGCAATAATTGTTGGATTAATATTACAAATTAACCCACTTAGTTGAGCAATTTTAATGATTTGCATCGGGGTTGTAATTAGTAGTGAATTAATTAATACAGCAATTGAAAATATCATTGATATGGTTGCATTTAAGTTTAATATTAATGCTAAAAAAATTAAAGATATATCTGCTGCAGCTACATTAATCTTAGCAATTATTGCAATAATTGTTGGATTATTAATTTTTATTCCCCAAATTATTGAATTTAGTCAACATGGATATGGTTATAATGGTTGAAAATAATATAAAAAAATATCAAGGATATATTGGGGTAGTAGGTAAACCAAATGTAGGTAAATCAAGCTTAATTAATGCAATTAATAATAAAAAGGTATTGATTGTAAACAATAAACCTCAAACAACCAGAAACAATATAAGAGTAATATATAATAACGATGATTTTAATGTGTTGTTTATTGATACACCAGGTTACCATAAACCAAAAAATAAATTAGATATTTTTTTAAATCAACAAGCTATTAAAATTATTCAAAAAATTGATTTAATTTATTTTTTATATGATCCATTATGTGGTTTAAATCAATTAGATGAAGAATTAATTAATTTATTAAAAACATATAATAAAAATAATATAATTCTAATAATTACTAAAAATGATTTAATTAAAAATAATGTTGATAATGAAATAGATTATATTAAATCTATCATTAATATTAATGATGTTATTTATATTTCTTCTAAAGAAAAACATAATATTAATGAATTATTAGAATTATCTAAAAAATATTTAACATATTCATATCAAAATGAATTTAAAATGATTTCAGATTGAGATAATGATGAATTTTTAATTAAAGAAATTATTAGAGAAAAATGCTTGGAACTACTAGATTATGAAATTCCTCACAGTGTTAATGTTGAAATAGAAAAATTGGATTATAATCCAAATAAAAATATATACAATATTTTGGTTAATATAATCATTGAAAAGGAAAGTCAAAAACCAATTATGATTGGAAAAAACGGTTCTATGATTAAACAAATTGGAGTTTTAGCTAGAAAAGATTTATTGAGCATTTATGATTGTAAAATTAACTTACAATTATTTGTTAAAGTAGATAAAAATTGACGAAATAATGAATCTAGACTAAAAATATATGGATACCAATAATATATGGCATTATTAAAACTTAATGGTTATTTAATTTATCGAAAAGATTATCAAATATATGATGAAATATTAACGTTTATATGTGATAATGGTCAATTGTACACTTGTTATGCATTAGGGGTTAAAAAAATTAATTCTAAAAATGCTAGAGGGTTAAATTATGGGAATAAATTAGAAATTGAAATATTTGCAAGTAATAAATTAAATAAAATGTCTAAATTAAAAACAGTTACTATTATTAAAGAATTTGATTTGAAATATAGTAATAATTTAGCATTATTATTAATGAATGGAATGATATATATACAAAAATATATTGATATATCAACATATATTTTATATAAAGAATATTTAGTATATATATTAAGAAACTATAATGAGTATTTTTTATCATGTGTTATATTTTTTAAATTATTAAAAAATTTCCATTCATATTTATTAAATATAAAAAATAAAAATATTTTATTTTATAATGAATTACTTAAAAAAAATAATTTAAAA
>CASDOM010000011.1 GCA_949282435.1 uncultured Ureaplasma sp. | reverse complement strand
GATCGTCGTCATTAAAATTAGTAGATTTTAGTAATTGTGAAAAATTAAATACTATTAATTGAAACTCATTTAGAAATTGTCAAAATTTATCAGTAGCAAATTTTTCTAATTCACCAATTACAAATATTAATTCAAATGCATTTAAAAATTGTTCAAAACTTGTTGAATTAGATTTTAGTTGTGCAACATTACAAAATGTTGATGCAAGCGCTTTTAGCGGATGTACTAGTTTAAAAACAATTTATGTAAAAGATGAACCAAGTCAACAATTATTAACTCAAAATTTGAATAATGTAGGTTTAACTGAAGTAAAAGTAATTATTAAATAAGTATTTTATAAATAAATAATTGTTATCTAAAATTATAATGATTTAAACGTATTAGTTTTACATAATATTAACGATAATTTGTTATATAATTTAATAGTTTTATAATATTTTAAATATAATAAAACACTCTTACTCATTAATGAGTTATTTATCCATAAGAGAAAGGAACAATTTTATGGCAAAATATGAAATTATGTTAGTTGTTCGTGGTGATATATCTGAAAACGATGCAAATTTAACATGTAATGAATTAGCAAAAGAATTAAAAAATAAAGATGTAAAAATCACAAAGCATGGTTTAAAAGATTTGGCGTATGAAATTAAAAAAAATATGCAAGGTTATTATTTTCAGTTAAACTTTGATGCTGATAATTCAGAAGGAATTAATGAATTCCTTAGATTATCTAGAATAAACAAAAATGTTTTACGTCAATTAATCATTAATCTTGAAAAAGATTATGGTTATAAAGCAACTATTAATCCTAAAAAAATTAAAAAGAATGAAAAACGTGCTGAAATTTATGCTAAAGTTCAAGAAGAAATAAAAAAACGTAATGAAGAACGTTTAAACAATTTAGCAAAATAAAATTTATGAATAAAGTATTTTTAAATGGTTATTTAGCTCAAGACCCAAAAAGTAGAATAACACCTAAGGGTTTAGACCAATCAAATATAACTGTAGCTGTAGATGATTTAAAAAATTCTGATGACACTTTTTTCATTCCATGTGTTGTTTGAGGGAATAGTGCAAAATTTGTCAATGCAAATTTAAAAAAAGGTTCTTTTGTTGCTATTGATGGACGTTTATCAAAAAGAAAATATGTAAATAAAAATGGTGAAAATGTATATATTACTGAAGTAATAGTTGATAACATTAGATCATACAATTTCAAAAAAAATAATATTGATAATTCATCAACTAATAATGAAATTGAATCTGATCAAAATAATAAAGAAACTTTAATTGAAATTGACAATATTATTAATGCACATAATATAGATAACAATGTTTCAAATGAAAATGATGTGTTTAATGAAAAAGAATGAGATGAAATTTTTGAAAAATATAAAGAGGAAGGTAAATAATTATGAATAATTACAATAAACGTAAACCACGCAAAAAAGTTTGTCAATTATGTATAAAAGGTATAGAACAAGTAAACTATAAAGATACTGAATTATTATTAAAATATATTAGTAGTAATTGCAAAATCGTACCTCGTAGAATTACTGGAAGTTGTACTAAACATCAAAAAAGAATTTCTAATGCAATTAAAAGAGCAAGAATAGTTGCATTATTACCTTTTATAAAAGAATAATTTATTAATTGAAGGTATTTATGAAAGTTATCTTATTAACAGATATACAAAATTTAGGTAAAAAAAATGATATTGTAGATGTATCTGATGGTTATGCTAAAAATTTTTTAATTAAAAATAATTTAGCTAATGGTATAGATAATAAAACAATAAAACAAAGACAACAAAATATTGATTTAGAAAAATATAATGAAAATTTATCAATTTTAAATGCTAAGGCATTAAAACAAAAACTTGAAAAAATGGTATTAAATTTTGAACTAAAAGCAAATAATGGTAATGCTTTTGGAGTTATTAGTAACAAAATGATTGTTGATGCCATAAACAATGATGAAAAAATAATTGATAAACACATGTTAAATGAATCATATAAATTATCAATAGGTAAATTTGATATAAAAATTAATTTATACAAGGATATTTATGCTATTGTTAAAGTAATTGTAAAAGGCATTTAATTATGGAATACAAAATCAATAAAAATGATATTCAAGATATTGAATCTATTATTATTGGTAATTTAATATCTAATAATGATTCTAGAGCTCAAATATTAACTAGAATTGAACCAATTCATTTTAGCAATCAAACTGCTAGATATATTTTTCAATTGGCTTCTAAAATGAATAATGATAATTTAAAAATTGATTTTGTAACAATAATAGAAAAAATAAAAATAGATAATGAATATGAAGATATACATGAACTAATAAAATATATTACTGAAGCGGTATCTAAATATGCTTATTATGATAATATTGATCAGTATATAAACATATTGATTAATAACTCTACTAATGAACAATTATTAAAATATTATAAAGATGTAATTGAAAATGAATTTGATCCATTAAGTGCTGATGAAATTTTTAATGAATATGCTAATCAAACAAATAAGATTATCAGTTCAAGAAATTTAGATAATATTTCTTTAATAAAAAAATATATTCCTGATTTTAAAAACAAATTGGACACAATGAAAAATAATAAAGGTAAAATTTTAGGTACACCATCAGGGATAAGTTCAATTGATGAATTAACTAATGGATTTCAAAATGGTGATTTAATTATTTTAGCCGCTCGTCCAAGTCTTGGAAAAACTGCTCTAGCAATAAATTTCTTAACAAATGTGTTAAAAACTATTGAACCTAATTCTAATGAATGTGTTGTTATGTTCTCTTTAGAGATGGGATGACAACAAATTTTAGAAAGAATGTTGTGTAGTGAATGTAGAATCAATAATCAAAAAATAAGAAGTGGTGATCTTGACAATGATCAAGAAATATTAGTTTACAGCAAGGTTAATGAAATAGAAAATTATAATTTTTTTATTGATGATAACCCATCTATAAAGGTAATTGATATACAAGCAAAATTGCAACAAATCATAAAAAAATATAAAATTAAATTAGTTGTTATTGATTATTTACAATTAATTGAAACTAAAAATAAAATTGGTAATAGATCTGTTGAAGTTGGAAATATATCAAGACAACTAAAAATACTTGCTAGAGAATTAAATATTCCTATTATTGCTATTGCTCAATTATCAAGAAAAATTGAAGATAGAAAAGAAGCAGATAGCAAACCTAGATTAAGTGACTTAAGAGAATCGGGTTCCATTGAACAAGATGCAGATATTGTTTGTTTCATTGATTATCAAAGGGATCAAATTGATAAAACTGAAAAAAATAATTCTAACTATAAATATAAATCTTGTGTGAATGTAGATTTTTATATAGAAAAAAATAGAAATGGAAGAACAGGTGTTGTTAAATTAATATTTGATAAATCTACAGGAAAATATACTGCAAATCTAAATAATTAAAGGTGAAAATATGAAAATTCAAAAAAATAAATTTAAATATATTTTATTATCAACAATACTTGTAGCTACCACAGCTGTAATTCCAACAGTTTTATTAACGTCATGTTCTTCATCAAATAGTACATATGGTCCATATACTGTTTTAAATATTAATAATAGCAATTATAATAATAAATTTGTATATTGAACTGGTTCAAATAGTATTGAATTTTATAATAGCAATAATTCTATTATTAATGATGCTAGTTATAACAATACATGAGTTAATTTGTCTACATTAAGATCATATTATTTGAAGTTATCTAAACAAAACATTCAAACATATTTAAATGATGACAATAATATTGATGAAATAATAAATAATCACAAACAACCTAATGATACTGTTGTATATGATAAGACAAATATTAAAAATGCAGCAAATTCATTAAGTTTTCTATATGGTGTTAATGCTAGTAGTGAACAAACTAAAATTGCTAATTTATATAATTATATGAATATTTTAAACAGTGTGTTTTCATATTCTACTAATTTTGCAACAACATTATTGAATTATTTAATTACATCAGAATTCCCAGTTACTTACAATAATTTAATAAGTCAATCACCACAACAATATTTTTCTATTTTTAATTGTGCTGAACAAATTAAAAATAATAATTATGCTAAACAATTTTTATTGGGTAATGGTATTTCTTTTGGTATTGGTGCTAATACTTATCATTTATGACCAAGCGGTTTCAGTGCTGATATTACACCTATTAATACTAATTTAAATATTAATAGTCCATATCCATATTTTCAAACAACAAATGAATTTAATGGACAAAAAGAAATTGTAGCAAATAATATTAAAATTAATTTTCAATGATATAAAACTAAAAATAATGGTGGAGAGTATGTTCCTGTATCAAATATTAATGAACATTTAACTGATGAACAAAGAAGTATATTAGAAAAAGTTGGTATAAAAAATAATGATGTGGTTGAATTAACTGAAAATGGATTTGAAATAAATATTAACACTCCAATTACATTTAATTTATTTCCAGAATCATACTCTTATACTGATCCTTTATATTCAAATTTAAGTGATTATGTTTATACTGGTATTTATAATGTTGTACCAAAAGCAATTAAAGGTGATGTATCAAATGATATAGTTAATACAATAACTTATCCATCATCAATTTTAGACAAAAATAGCACTCATTGAAGATTATTAAAATATGAACAAGCTAATAATAGATATAATGAAACATCATTAGGTAAAGATTTATATGATAATATTAGCAGTGAAATACGTAATAATAATATGGGGGCTTTCAATAATGATGCAACTAAAAAAATACCTTATCTTGTAAATAATAATTCATGAGCTTCATCAGAAAAAAATAGTTCATATTCATTTCAATCAATTAACATTGATTACACTGATGCATACTACATTAACAGTATATTTTTAGATCCATATTATGATAGTAATTCAAATCGTTATGTTGCTAACAATCAAAATGACTTACCTAAAGAAAATTATATAAATTTGTGATTTTTAGGGTCATTAGTAAATGATGAATTAGCAGAAAATATTGAATTAAATTATAATACCTTAAAAAAAATTAGTTCTAATACATTTAAATCATCTGATTCTGTTGCAAAAAATTTATCTGAATACAAATCAACATTTGATGTTGGTCTCTCTACATATTATAAATTAGTTAATATTGGTTCTGTCACAAAAGGAACAATGTGAGAAATAATTAATAATGAAATTACTAAATCCTAATGCGTATCAAAATTGAAAAAATTTTTTTGATAATCAATTCAATCAAGAATATTTTAAAAATCTAATAAACAAAATAAATATAAATTATCAAAATAATAATCTATTTCCATCTTCACAAGATTTATTTAAAATATTTAATCAGATTACATGTTCTGATGTAAAAGTAGTAATGCTTGGTCAAGATCCGTATCATAATATTGGTCAAGCAAACGGAATAGCTTTTAGTGTAAATAAAAACATTAATTATCCACCTAGTTTAACTAATATTTTCAAGGAATTAAAATTTGAATTTAATATTCAAAGAGAAAACCCTGATTTATTAGATTGGGTAAATCAAGGTGTATTATTAATCAATACAATTTGAACTGTAATTCCACATCGTCCTTTATCATGCAAAAATTGAGGATGAGAAACATTCACCATTAACCTATTAAAATATATAAATAATGTTAATAACAATATTGTATATTTATGCCTAGGACAATATGCATATGATTTTATTAAACAACTTAACATTAATAATAAATATATTTTAAGAACTTCTCATCCATCTCCATATAGTGCTCATAAAGGTTTTATTGGTTCAAATATTTTTAAAAAAACTAATAAAATATTATTAAACAATAATCAAAAAACAATTAAATGGTGTTAATTTATGAATGTATTCTATAATCCTATATTTATTTTTTTGGCATTTTTTTTAGCACTTTTAATTGTAGTTATAATTAAAAAAATTTATTTTAGAGTAAGATATCATAAAAGATATTATTTTTTACCTAGAACAAGTGTTAAAGGTATTGCTAGCATTGCAATGGTGATATCTATTTCAATTGCAATTATTATTATGTTAACTATTTTTACTGCTGATTTGTTAGGAGTAGTATTTCGTGCATGACCTGGAACAAGAGTAACAATAGAAGGTATATTAATTAAAATTGGTGGATTATTATTTGGACCAGTTTTAGGTATGTTTATTGGTGCACTAACAGATTTATTAACAATTGCATTAACTGCAGGAGTGTTCCATTATGGATATTTAATTTCATCTATTGCATTCGGATTGATTAGTGGATTAATTGCTGATATATTTAAAAATTCATATAGAAAAAATTATCAATATGCAATTTGATCAACAATTACATTAATATTTATAGACATATTGGTAATAGTATTTTTGCAATTAAAATTAAATTCAACATTTATTAATATTGAATTCTTAAGTTTAGATATTCATATTGAAACTAATTTATTAATTGGAATAATTGTTGGATTAATAAGTTTAGGGATTATTTTTGTATGAATAGGTTTAATTTATTATAATAAAAAAGTAAAGAATAGTAATTCTTTTAAAACACAAAGACAAAAGTTTACTCAATCACATTGATATTATTATTTTACAAGTATATTATCGTGTGTAATTGTTACTGATGCACTTATCAATGTTTTAATGATGCCTCAATTTGATGCACAATTATCAACATTAACTGTAGAACAATGAATTACAATTAGAGGAATAATTTTTGGTCCAGAAATAATATTTAATTTCATATTAATTTTCCCAATTTATAAAGTTATTTTTCCAATTGTAAATTATGATTATAGACAAGATTTAATTGAAGATTATAAATTACCAATATATATAAATTAGGAGTTAATTATATGAATCGTGATGACATCAAAAATATAATTATAAAACATGCTGAAGATATTAAAATAGTTATTAATGATAATGAAATTAATGAATATATAAAATTACTAGAATGCCCAATAATAAATGTTAGTAATGATATTTTAAATTTTGACTTAAATAAATGAAAACAATATGATCATGAAATTATTGATAACAAAAATGGACGTTTAAGAACTGATGAAGAAATTAAAAATAATAATGAAAATTTATTTAATAATGTTGAAAAAATAGAAAATAACTTAGTGAGAATTAAAAATGAATAAAAATAAAACAATATATGAAATCCATAATGACTTAATTAATAAAAAATATTCTATTGTTGATTATGTACAAAATACTATAAATATTATTAATAAATGTAAGGATCAAAAAGATAATGTGTTTTTATTAACATATTTTGAAAAAGCATTAAAACAAGCTACATACTTAGATCAAAATATTAATGAAAATAAAAACAATTTATTATATGGAATAATATCTACATTAAAAGATAATATAAATGTTAAAGATAGTATAGTAACATGTGGTAGTTTATTTTTAGAAAATTATAAATCTCCTTATAACGCATCTATTGTTAATAACTTAGAAAATAGTAATTCAACTATTATTGGTAAAGTTAATTTAGATGAATTTGGGTTTGGTGGGACTGGATTATTATCTGGTTTTGGATGAATTAAAAATCCCATTGATACAAAAAGAATTGTTGGTGGATCATCATCAGGAGGAGCAGTAGCTGTTTATAACAATACTTGTGCTTTTTCCATTGGTACTGATACTGGAGATTCGGTTAGAACACCTGCCCATTTTTTAGGTTTAGTAGGATTCAAACCAAGTTATGGAATTATAAGTAGATATGGAGTTATTCCATATGCATCTTCATTAGATCATGTAGGAATAATTGCAAATGACGTACGTGATATAAGCATTGTAATGGATGCAATAGGAAAATATGATGCTAATGATTACACAAGCATCAATTTAACTTGTGATTTTTATAAACATCTTAAAACTTTAAACAAACCTAAAATATTAGTATTTGATAATATTTTTGATTTAGTATCAGATAATTTAAAAAATGAATATATAAAATTTATAAATAAATTAAGTTATAAATATGAAATAATACATAAAAATTTTGATTTAAGCTTATACAAAATAATTCCTTCAATTTATAAAACTATTGCTAACGTTGAAGGTGTTAGTAATATGTCAAATATGAATGGTATTTTGTTTGGTAATAGAAAAGACATTGATTATAAAAATTATGAAGAATTAATGATAAAAATTCGTACTAAACATTTTGGTAAAGAATTGAAAAAAAGAATGATTTTAGGTTCATATTTATCTAATGAAGAAAATTTTGAAAAGATATTTATGAAAGCACATAAAATTAGAAATATAATTGTAAATTATACTAATGAATTATTACAAGATGTTGATGGAATATTATTACCTGGTGGAAGTAATGTAGCCCCATTAATAGAAGATGTGCAAAATGGTACAATAACATTAGATGGTGTTGAACGTATGTTACAAATTGCAAATTTTGGAGGATTACCTTCAATTACATTACCACTTGGAAATAAAGATAATTTACCATTTGGAATTAATTTAACAAGCAAAAAATATGATGATATAAATCTAATAAATTTAGCATACACTTTAGAACAATTTATTAATAAAAAGGATTAATTATGAATAATTTTGAAATCATCATTGGTATTGAAGTTCACACTATTTTAAATTCAAAAACTAAAATGTTTTCTGCCTCTGCAAATCAATATATAAATAACCCTAATACAAATGTATGTGAAATTGATTTAGGATTGCCTGGTATAATGCCCCAACCAAATTTTGAATGTATAAAAAAAGGGATATGATTAGCAAATGAATTACATATGAATGTTAATTATTCTAACATTTGCTTTGATCGTAAAAATTATTATTATATAGATTTACCCAAAGGATATCAAATTACTCAACAATATCATCCAATTGGTAAAGATGGATATATTGAAATTAATGATGAATTTAACAATCCTAAAAAAATATTAATAAATAGAATTCACTTAGAAGAAGATACTGCAAAACAATTCAATAATGATGGTTATATATTGTTAGACTATAATAGATGTGGTAGACCATTAATTGAAATAGTTAGCGAACCTGTGATTCATAGTAGTTATCAAGCTCAACAATATTTAAATGAACTAATTAATATTTTAAGATTTGCTAACATTTCAGATGCAAAATTAGAAGATGGTTCACTAAGAGCTGATGTTAATATATCTGTTAGACCTTATGGTCAACAAAGTTATGGTAATAAAGTTGAAATTAAAAATATTAATTCTGTGAATAATGTAAAAAAAACGATTGATTATGAAATAAATAGACAAATTGAATTATTATTAACAGGTCAAAATGTAATTCAAGAAACTAGAAAATATGATGATGTTAATAATGTAACAATACATATTAGAAATAAAACAAATGCAATTAATTATAAATATTTTCATGAACCTAACATTTTGAATATTCATTTAACAGATGATGAATATAAAAATATTATGAACGAAAAACAAGAATCAATTAGTGATATAAAGACTAATTTAATAAAATATGGTCTTGATCAAAATTCCATTAAACAATTGATTAACGACTATAGTTTTTATAAAATATTTAAAAAACTAAATGAAAAAATAAATGATGCAGTATTGGCATATAAATGATTAAATGTGGAATTAATTGGATTATTAAAAAAAGATGCAAAAAATTTTGAACATATTGATGATGTTTTAATTAATAATTTATCAACAATGTTGCAATTATTAAAAGATCAAGAAATTAATGGTAAACAGGCTAAAACGATTTTAGAACATACATATAAAACTAATAATGATCCTAAAAAAATTATTAGTGAATTAGGTTTTGAACAAATTAAAGACGAAAATGTAATCAAAAACATATTATTAAAACACATGAACGAAAATAAAGAAATGGTTCAAATGTGTTTTGAACGTCCTGAAAGAGGAGAAAAATATTTTTTAGGGATGTTAATGAAAGAAACTAATGGTCAAGCTAATCCTAATATTTCTTATAAAATATTAAAAGAATTGTTAAATAACTTTAAATAAAATTTAAATATGTTTATTGTCTGCTTTTTTGGACAACTCCATTCTATAAGAAATTATAGGTGAATTTATTGCATTTTTAGGTATTATAAATCGTTTTGAATAGATAAATGTTTAATTCAGAATAATAATATAAAATCTTTCGTGATTATAATAATGCATAAATTTATTAATTAGATATTAGTTATATTTTCATCATCATTGTCATAGCTTTTTTGTTTAATTATTTTGCGATAATGCTTTATGATATTTTCTATATCATCATTTAAATCTTCAATATCAAAATCTTTTTTTCTTATTCATAATTGATTTATATTTTAATCTAAAATAATATAAGTTTTGCTATTCAAGATAATTTCTCTTCTATTTTCATATTGAATTTTTAAATGATCATAATCATCTTCATATAATTTACAAAAATATAATCATTCATTTTTTGATAATCGGTTAATTTTCTTTATAACTCGGTCCTTACTGTCCCAAAATTATGTTCAGTGTAGATTTAAACAAAAAGTAAATTAAGTATTACTTAATATATTAAAATATATTTATTAGAAAAAATTATGAAATTAAAAGATTTTTTGCAAATGATTTATAGATATGAAGAATTAGATTTTTTAAGATTAGCATTTAAATATGGAAAACATTATGGAAATATGGAATTTGTCATCAATAAGATGAATCTGTATTTTAATTTTAATATTGAAAGTACAAAAAGTTTTGATGATGCTTATTCTTTGTCTAAATATATAGCTAATTTAATAACAAGTAATTTAGATATTGAAATTATTTTAAATTGAACATTTTATTGTTTTTCTTTAATAAACAATCAAGTAATTGATAGAAAAGTTCCTAATACAAATAAAATTAAAAAATCAAATTCAAGATTGAAAAATCAAATACTTAATAAAGATGGTAAATATTATTCTTTACATCAATTAAAACATCTATTTATAAAAATAAATTGATTACCAAATGAATGAGAATTTTCAAAAAGTTGTTTAATAACTGATATTGATAAGTATGTTTTAAAACATGTGAATATTAATTACGATTTCAATATTGATCGTTATTGAAAATTAAATTTAGAATCTATAAAGTTAAATTTTACACATTGACATAATTTTTAGACAGTAATGGCCAAGTTATGTCCACGTGTATCAATAAACAATATTATATTAATAAATTGTTTATATAATGTATAAAAATTTTTATATTATAATTTTTATCATTTTAAATGTGAAATTTTTGAAAAAAATAAAAAAATATGTTAAATTATATTTGAA
>CASDOM010000010.1 GCA_949282435.1 uncultured Ureaplasma sp. | reverse complement strand
TGAAGTCAACTTGATGGGTCAGTTAACAATGATTCAAGATCACTATAAGTGTTAATTTCATTATTGATTAAGTAATTGATAAGTGTGTTTGAGACTTGGAAGCGTTTGATTGAGGTTGATAGGTTATTTAGTTGGATTGAGTTTGTGAAGGAGAAAGAACTAGATGAAGAATCTGATACATAAACATAACTATCATTTAAACCAATGTTTAATGATAATAGATAATTTGAACTACCAACAGATTCAAGTTTAGTAGACATACTAGTTGTATCAGGATTTACTTGACCAACTGTTAAACCACAATTAGTATCTCCAGTTGTAAGAGTAGTTGCAATTGTAGCACCATCTTGAAATAAATCAGTATTTTGAATACCACTTATATATGAAGTTAAATTAGATTCATTAAATGTAACAGATGTTACATTAGTGTCAGCACTACCAGTTAAAGTTTGACCACTAGTTAAACCTACAGAAATATTTAAATGAATTTTATTATTACCACTAACTGATGGAGTAACTTGAACAGTGCTAGGAATAATCATATCAGTAAAATGATTAATAGTATTAATGTTAGAAATAAAGTAAACACTATTGTCAATAGCAGTTCTTAAATCATTATAAGTACTAATATTACTTATAGCAGTATTAAATTCTTTAGTCATACCACTAGTATCATTACCTATGTTATATGTATAAACACTTGTATTTACATTACTAATATTTTTACTAGTAATAATAGTACTACCTTTATTAATAGTATAAACATTATGATCTACAAATATATAACCATTATTCAATGTAAAGTCAATATTGTAATTGTATAAATTTTTATATGAATTACTTCCATCAATAGTAGATGCAATAGTAGTGTTAATATTAAATATACTAGCAATATCGCTTACATTTACATTATTTATACCCATATATAATGCATTAGCAATATAACTATTAACAAATTCAGTTGAATTAACATTTTCACTTTGGTTGTATTTTTTATCACTAACTTTCATAATGTTGTTTCTAAGTGTTTCTTCATCAACACTAACTGCTTTTATTTGTGTAGTGTTTGTTGCACTTTTTACTTCAACATTATCATTTAAATGATATGTTATAGAAACACTAACTTGACCTTGGTCATTAATATTAGCAACACATTGTACATTATCAGCACTAATTAAATTATCAACATTACTAAAACCATTTAAACTATGTTGTTTAACATATTCAACTGGATTGCTAATAACTGCTTGTAATTGTTCTTTAGTACTAATATTACCAATTGCTGTAGCTAAACTCGCATCATTAGTAACATATTGAATTGTGCTTGTTTCAATACTTGGTATTGAAATAACATGAGAAATGTTATTAGATTCATCCAAATAAATAGAATTACTATTTAATGTTAAATTTAATCCAACACAAACAATATTAGTATTTAATTCACCAGATTTAGGAATTGTGAATGTTGATGCATTACTCAAAGCTAAATTAACATTTCCAGAAATAGATGGACCTAAAACGTTAATTGATTGAATACCATCAGTAGATATAAATTTATTTGAAAATTCAGACAATGAAATATCATTTAATTGTTTAATATTATCTACTAGTTGATTAACACTACTTTTAGTTACACATGTAACATTTGTAGCAATATTAGAAATACTGATAGTTTCACTAACGCCAATAAATGAAACATTTACAGATACTTGTAAATTATTAGTAGATGTAGAAGAAAAACTAAGCACAACATCATTAATTAAATTTGGATTAATAGTATTTAAAATATTATTGTCAATGAAATATTGTTTAGGATTATTTGCAATTGATTCTAACAATGATCATTCAGAAATTGAAGTAAAAATTTTTTCAATTTTTGAATTGTAAGAAGATAAGTTATTAATATTAACAATGTTTGTTTGAACTGATTTTGAAGTTAATGTATTAGAAATTAATGAGTCACCATTAATAAAACAATATTGATCATTTAAATAAAATGTAAAGATATAGCTTGAATAAGATACATCAGTATATGTAGAATCTGAAGTTGAAGATCCTGCTTGTTGTGAAACAGAATTTAAATTATCAGTAGTAAATCCACAATTTGAACTAACTATTGTATTTTTTCTATTAGTAGCATCAGTAATCTTAGATTGATCATCAAGTGTACTTAATGAATTTTCTAATGCTAATTGTGAAAAGTAAACTACTTTAATTTGTGTAGCAATAAAACCTGTTGGGATTTTTTGTCCATTAGATAATGTAACATCAAAATTAACATTTAAAAAACCATTTGAACCAGCTTGAACATATGGAGTTACACTAGTAAAACTTACTTGCGGATTATTTAAACCACCAGCGTCAGAAACAAATTTCAATAATGCAGCACTATCATTTAAGATAGTATTAGCAGAAGTGTAAGAATTTCAACTTGAAAGTTTGCTTGCTAAAGTAGTAGTGTTGTATTCAATACCACTACTCATACTACTAATCATCACATTTGTTAAATCAAAAGAATTATTGAATGTATTACCAAGTTCTTTGACTACATTATTATCTTTTAATTTAACATTAATGTTAATGTAATAATTTGGAGCAACATCATAAGTTGATATTCTTGTGTGAGGTGCTTCACTAAAAGTAACACTATAAATTTTGCTTGTATCAATAATACCACTAAATAAATTGATACGATTATTAGCATTTTCAAAATATGTAGTAAATTCAGTTGGTGATGTTGAGCTAACAAATTTAGTAGTTAAAGCAGAAGAGATTGAACTAATAACTGAAGCAGATTGAGCTGAATCATAAACTATTGATAAACCAGTAGCAATATTATCTTTTGTAATTGTTTCACCATTTTTTAAATTAAAAGTAAAATTCAAAAGAACATTACCATCTTTTTGTTGGAAACTTTCATTAGAATATGCAACAGATACTGTATTAATTGTTTGAGCAAAAGCATCAGTAATAACATTAGCTAATTTTAATTGATTAATAATTTCAGCACTTGTATAATCACCAGGAGTACTATCATCAACAAATTTATTAACTTCACTAATTGTGTTTAAACGAGTAGCAAAACCATTTAATTGAGCATCGTTAATTTCAGTATTAGGGTCTAATACTTCGCTATTGTTGTTATTATTCTTTAAAGCAAGGACAGCAACAGTAGGAACAGTTACTGCAGCTGCAGTTGCTAGTGTAAAAAATATACTTGAAAATGCCTTTTTATTCATACTAACCTCTTTTTAACTATTACTATATAATATATAAATTATATAAAAAAATAAATTAAATGTAATTTAATTATCATAAATATTATATTAAAACAAAAATATTAGCCAAAAAAGACTAATATTTTCATTTTTTTACTAAATTTTACAATGGTGGAGGTGAGGAGAGTCGAACTCCTTTCCAAAATATACTTTCTAACAAAATCTACAGTTTAGTTTCATTTTTAAATCTTTTAATTCTGTCTAATTTATAAATAGAAACTAAATTAACATTAGACAAGAATTTGGTAAATTTTTATATAAAACTTACAAAACTATTTAGCTATAAGTACAAGCAATTAGTAAGCTAAATTTACTAATTGTTGGTTGTTAATTAAATTAGCTTCAAAAGCGTTTAATTCAACTGATTCTTGTTTATTAAGATCTGCAGTTATTAGACCTCGAGCTATAAGGGGCATACCCCACTGCATTTATTAGTCCATTTATCCTGTCGAAACCGTGACACCCCCATTAATATAATTATATATTTTAATATATAATTTATTTCATAATGAAATGTTTTGCATTAGGTTGTTTAGGTAATCCAGGCATTTTATAAACAACAGATGTAATTGGAATAATCAATTTGGCAGCATGATTAATATCAATATCATTAATATGGATATCAAAATCAGATATAACACCAATTTTATTTGGATCATCAGTTAATGAAAATGGGTTTTTTGCTATACAAACATAATAATGAAAATGATTATATTGTTCAAGTTTTTTTAGCGCAACTGGACTGTATATCACTTTTTTTGCTCCATATGAATTTTTAATAATCAAATTAATTTTATTTTTTAATGAATCTAATGGTGAATACAATGATTTAATATTATTAATTGGTTTATTTAATAAATTTATAATTTTGTTTCCCATTTCAATTCCACCAGAACTTCCATATTGTCAACATTCATTGATGCAATAATCAATATTTAATGAAGACAATAAATTAATAAATTGATTAAATAAATTAATATCATCATCAGATCTTTTATTAACTGTAACTAAAATATTATTAATATTATATTTTTTAATATGATTAATATGATGAATGATATTTTTAATACCCAATTTAATTCCATTTAAATCATTAGATTGGCCATTAAATAAGACAGATTTTAATGAAACAACTATAACAACAACATTTGGATAACAATTTAGTTCTTTACATGTTATATTCATAAATTTTTCAAAACCTAAATCAGATCCAAAACCAGCTTCAGTAACACATACATCAGCTAATTTTAAACCAGTTTGGATGGATATTAAACTACTACATCCATTAGAAATATTAGCAAAAGGACCACCATGAACAATAACGGGGTTGTTTTCACAAGTTCTAACTAAATTAGGGTAAAAAGCATCTTTTAATAATTGAATAATGGCTTCAGTGATTTCTAATTGTTTTAAATATATAGGTGTATTTGTTCTTGAATATGCAATAATGGTTGATTCAAGTTTATTAATAAAATCAATTTTATTTTTTGATAAACAAAATAAACTCATCATATCACTAGCTGCGGTGATATTAAAAGATGTATTATAAGAATTATCACCTAAATTAATGGTAATATTTCTTAAACTTCTATCATTAATATCAATACATCTTTTCCATAAAATTTGATTTGGGTCAATATTTAAACTTGAATTATAATAAATCTCATTATCAATAACTGCACTAATTAAATTATTAGCTTTTTCAATTGCATTGATATCACCACTAAAATGTAAATTAATTTTGTCAAATGGTAATAATTTTGATTTACCACTACCACTACCAGTTCCTTTTTTACCAAACACAGGTCCTAAAGAAGGTTCTCTTAAACACCCAATCGTTTGGACGTTTAACTTATTTAAACTATCAATAATACCAATTGCAGTAGTAGTTTTACCTTCTCCTACTGGCGATGAATTCATTGCGGTTACAATTACTAATTTTCCCATTTTATTTTTAGGTAAAATCTTTTTAATTTTAATTATTTCATTCGTGTAATAATCAAAATCAATTATTTTTAGGTTATGTTTTCTAATAATATTTTTAATAACATTTTTGTTCATTAATATTTATTTTAATATATTTTAAATTAATATAATAAATACCAGTTAATAAACCTAAAAATAATAATCAATACGAGAAAATAAATAATGAGCACAATGGATTACCTTTTGACATAAAATCAGTTTGGTTATTAACTATGATTTCATTATACACATTAGGATTACAATTAGTAACAAAACCATAAACAGACACATTAGATACAAAAGGTAATACTAATGCATAAATTAAGTATATAGTTGGAATAATCATACTATAAACCAAATGATTTAATAACGATGTGTTTAATTTTGATATTTTGTTTTGTTTACAAATAATTATCAAACCAAAACTTACAAATAAGATTGGATTAATAAAATGTTCGTAAATATTGCAAAAATATTTATATCAATTTCAATCATTTAAATCATTTTTAAGAATTTTCATTGGTAACAAAGCAAAATCGTAAGTTATTCCAACAACAAAAATATATACAATACATGACATTAAAAATGTATTATATTTAAATAATTTTAAATTGGGTTTGATCAAAAATAAAACTAAATATAAAAAACACAACAAATTAGTTTGAATAGTAAAATAATGTAATGAAACAAATCATAAATTACTATATTTAATTTTTTCTCCAATACCATTAATTGGGTATACACTAATAGTATCTCCAATTTGACAAAATGCAATTATGACAATGGGAGACATAATTATTGCTAAACATAGATTTAATTTATAAATCCAGTTTTTATAGTTATATACCAATAAAAGTTCATCATCGCCTTTAAATAAATTTTTGAATCACAATTTAAATGTTGTAAATTGCATTTTAGATGCTAAAAACCCAATTGTAATTACATTAAATATAGGTATAAAAGATAATATTAAAAAAATTTTTAAAGTTCTAAAATTATTTATAGAATTAATATTTTTTATTGAAAACAAATAAATAACTATATATCAACATGCAAAAAATATACTAACGCCTCTATAAGCACTGATTTTTTCAGGAATATTTTGTACATTTACTGTATTATATTGGTTGTTATATCCTAATATAAAAAACAATAACATAAAACCAAACAATATGAATTGAATACCTTGAATCAAAATCAATTTGTTAAATGGATTATTAATATTATGAGTTTTTATTAAATATTCATTTAATTTGTAATTTTTTACATTCGAAATCATATTAATATTTTTTGATATTATATAATAACATATTTTATAATGTTTATATAATTATGAATGATATAAATAATTCTTTTAATAAATTATTAAACAATATTGAATATATCGATGAAGATATATATTGTATTGAAAATTATGAATCTCTACTTCATAATTTAAGATTTGAAATTAATGATTTATTAAAAAATAATGAAAATATATCTAAATTAAAACATAAACTTGTTGATTGAATAAAACTAATTAAATATATTAATTGTAATTGAATAAAATTCAATCATTTATATTCAGATAATACAATATTAGACATTAAAAATAATGGGATTTGAAACAATATAACTTATAATGATAAATTTAAAAAAGTTTTTTTTCAAATCAATTTTGTTAAAGAAACATATCAAAAAAATAAAACTATAAAAATTGATTTTAATTTATTAGATAAACATCATGATATATTTTTTAAATATTATAATAATGATAATTTATCAAGCGTTATATCATCATTTGATGACATTAAATACGCTAATAAAAAAATTATTTTACATAACAAAAAACATTATAAGGATCATTTTATTTGCTATTATTTCATTAGAAGAAAATGCTTATAATACATGTGAAAATAATGTTGATTGAATATTGAGTACAGGTTGAAAACAATATTTTGGTGAAATAATGAATAAGTTAAAAGAGTTTTGTATTAACAATGAATTAGAATATCATTTTCCATATCACTTATCATTAATGCATTTAAATTCATTATTTACCAAAAATGGAAATCAAATATGTAAATGAGAAAAGCAAATGTTAAATAATCATAATTCAATTAATATTAACAATTTGATTAGTATTTGTGATTTACTAATTGATAATATAATTTTGATTAAAAAACAACTTGCTTTAAACTTTTTAACTAACAATAATTAAAATTTATAATAATTAGTAATTGTTTCTTGCAACACTTCTAATGGGATTTCACCATTTCTTAACATTAAATCAAATAATTCTTTCATTGCGTTTTTATCATTAATAAATTTATATTCAGGATTAGATGAATTTTTAGATTCATATTGTGATTTAACTTGTGAATATAAATCATTAAAAATAATTTTACCTAACATATATCCAGTTGCTTGTGATGGAATAGACATATATCTAATAGATTCACTATTAATATCCCCTGCACCTAAACCACTATTTTGTTGCATATATAATCTTTCGTTTTGAATTGAAGCACCAAATGATAGTGATTTAGAAGAAATAACTGAGCTTGAATTGTAATGTACAGCAGTGTCAAGCGCTAATCTCATATTTCTTAATTGAGATTCGTTTAAAAATCCATAATAAGCTAAACAATTTGCTAATTTTGTTGCAGCAATTGCTTTTGATGCTTCAGTTGAATATTTGCTTGGACTATTAACTTGATTTTCAATAATATTGTAATAAACACCGCCTTGATAATTTTTGATGTATTCAATTTGTTCGGGTGTAACATCATTTTCATTATCAGCAATATGTAAAATTGTAGAACTATTATTAGTTCAAACATCAGGAACTATATCACCATTATTAATTCCGTTAGATCATAAACCATATACACCTAATTCAGCTGCAAATCATTCAGTAAATACAGCTCATCCTTCATGAAATGCGTCATTAACAAAACTATAACCAGGAGTTGCATTTTCATTTGATACAACACCATTTTTAGTTCCTGGCATATATTCAGTTCAATATTCTTGTTGAGTGTGATGACCCATTGCACCTTCATGAGTTGTTAATGATGCAACTGATCATTTTTGAAGACTGTAATATGGATCACAGTTATATTGAAATTGGCATGAAGCACGAGGACCTTCCATACCTACACCAATATCTTCTCTAATATTGTAGTTATATGGAGATAATACATAATCGTTAATATTATTAAAGTTAGATGCATATAAACCATTAACACTATTTTTAAATTCAGTATAGTATTTTAATGATAAAACACTACCAGCTAAAGCTTGATTTCCAGATACAGTTGCATTACTTCCATCAATATGATCCTTATTTTCTCAAGGTGAAACATATCCTTGTGTAACAATAATATCTTTATATTTTAATAATTCAGGATCAGTAATATTAGATCAATATTGTTGAATAAATGATTCTTTATTGATTAATTGTTCTCTGCCAAAAAAGAAATCTTCTTGATTTAATCAAATATTAAATCTTGTGAAATAATCTCCATTACTAGATATAGTAGCTAAATTTTGTAATGTAGGAGGAACACTAAATGGAGATGCTGTGTAATAAATTTGAGGATTAAAATTATTCAATTCATACCCTAAAATGTCTTTAATTACATATTGTGCAATTTGTTTCATTTTAGTTGTGCCTTGTTCAGTTAAATCAATACCAGTTGCATAGATTTCACTTGCACTAGTACTAATTGAATTGTTGTTATATAACATTTGTTGGTAAATATTATTTCCAGTATATGATTGATTAGCAATATTTTTAATTGATGAATTTGGAGTCATAAAACCAATACCAATATTTGTAGTATCAAGATCAGTTTGACTATAACCCAATCCATACACATTCATTGATTGTCCATCAACATCAATCAACATTGTTTGGTCCACTTCATTATCATTGTTAGTTTTAGATAATTTAAGTGGATTTTTGTTACCACCATATGAATATGAACTAGTATAATATTCACCAACATAAAATTTCATAAATTCATTTAATTTATGACTTAATAAACTAATTTTTTCATTTAGTTCTGTATTTTTAATATTATGAGTAGATAATTCATTGTTAATTTTATTAAAAATTGTAGTGAAAAAATTAGGCATATAACTATCTGTTACCATTTTATTAAACATATCTATTAATGAATATTCATTAACAGAAGAACCATTAAATGATTTATAAATTTCATATGAATAAAAATACTGTACAGTTTGTTTTATAAATGATTTTTTAATTAAATTTGATGGCATTATGCCAATTTGCATTCCATCATTAATAAACCCTAATAATGATTCTAAATAAACAATCACATCATCAATTTTATTGTTAATAGTTTTTAATAAACTAACATCAACTTGTGATTCATCAGGATCACCAGTTTCTTCATTAATTACATAAATATTTAGTGCATCAACAATATTGTTACGAACACTATTTTCTCTTGATGATAATATTCTTGATCCACTAATTGGATTAGAACCTAAATAAATCAATCCATTTTCAATATTTTTAATTTTAATATCTCATTGTGTTTTATATGAATCAAGTCATATTTTTTCATTTAAATTTAAACTTGATTCATTAATATTATTTAATGCATTTAATGCATTTTTAGCATTTTCATACAAATTCTTGATACTATCTTGAGTATAATTATTACTAACTTTAGATGTTTGTGTATAAACAGGAATTTGATAATTATTAGTTAAATATTGTTGTTCATTATCTAAATATTGTTTATTAGTAACAATAACAACACTATCATTAGAAGAGTGTTTAGAACGACTTATAATAATAGGAGTAATAACTCCTATAGCTAATCCTATAGCTCCAATTAATCCTAAACCTAAATATAAACTTTTTTTTAAAGATATTTGCATAAAATATACCTCCTTACAATTTTATTATAATATTAAAAAACACTTATATAAGTGTTTAATGTGTTGAAACTATAATCTTTTTACACAAGTTGTATAATCAACATAGTACATAAAAAAATACAAACTGAAGTTTGTATTTAATTGTACTTCCACACAATTTTAAAACAAGGAGTACATAAATATGGTATCACATAATGTTTTT
>CASDOM010000009.1 GCA_949282435.1 uncultured Ureaplasma sp. | reverse complement strand
TTTTTAAAAATTGTTGATAAATATTTACTTTAATAAAACAATATTATTAATTGTTTTTTTAAAATCATCATTGTTCAATAAACTTTCTTTAATCTTTTCCACTCCATTTATAATAGTGGTATGATCTCTATTACCTAAAATTCCACCAATTTCTTTTAACGATAAATTTAGTTCTTCTCTTAATATATACATTACAATGTGTCTTGCATGAGTGTAGTTTTGTTTTCTTGATTTACCAATAATATTTTCAGGGGTAATATTATATAATTTGGCAACAGCGCTAATAATGCTTTTAGGATTAACCTTATTATTTGCATATGAATTATTTTTAAAATTTAAATTTTCTATATCTAATACATCCCTTATTATTTCTTCATTAATTATTTGTTTTTTATTATTATGAAAAAAATAAATTCTATTAAGTGCTCCTAATAACATTCTAATGTCTTTAAAAAATCATTGAGTAAGCATATTTATTGAATTATCATCCATAATTACATTGTTTTCTTTATTATTTTCATTAATAATTTGTTTTATTGATTTTTCGTCTGGTTCTTTAATTTTAATTGTAATACCAGAGGAAAAACGAGATATAAATCTATCTTCAAATCCATTTAATTGAGTAGGGTGTCTATCACATGTTAAAACAATTTTTTTATCATTATTTATTAATGTATTAAAAATACTAAATAAAACTTCTTTTGTACTATTTTTATTAGACAAATATTGAATATCATCTATTATTACTAATTCATATTGATCAAATTGATTTTTAATTTTTTCTATATCTGTTGTATTGTTTGTATTAAAAGCATTACAACAAATACTTAAGAAGTTTTGTGCATCAATATAAAAAGCTTTTCCATTGTATTTTTTAATATATGAATTTGCTAAAGCAGAAACAAGATGGGTTTTTCCTAATCCAACTGAGCTGTACAAAAAAATAGGATTAAAAGTTTTAGTTTTTTTATCAAGTAAACTTTTTATTAATGTATATGCATGATAATTAAAATCACCAACAATATAATTTTCAAAAGTTAAATTATGATCTAAATATACACATTCATTATTAAGATTATTTTCTGTATTTAAATTTTCATTAATTTTTTTATATTCCACATCATTGACAATAATCAAATTAATATTAGTATTAAACATACTATTGTATAAATTTTGCAATTGAATTTTGTTTTCTTTTAAATATATATATAAAAATGAGTCATTATTTAATAAATAAAAATTATTTTTATCTATATTTAAAGGTTTTGTAGTTGTTAAAATATCATTAATTATCACATCATTGTTAATTAATGATTTATATTTTTGAATTAATTTTGTTCATTTTTGAGCGGAATTAAGTCAATTCATATTATCAATTGTATTATATATTATTTTAATAATATGTTATACTTAATAAGTATAATCTTAAGAAACGGTGGTTTAAAATATGAAAAGAACTTTTCAACCTAACAAGAGAAAAAGAGTTAAAGTACATGGTTTTAGAGCTAAAATGGAAACTTCTACAGGTCGTGATCAATTAGCTCGTAGACGTGCTAAAGGTCGTCACAAACTTACTGTATCTGACGAAAGATAATATTTATGAAAGCGGTTCATCGTTTAAAAAACGGTAAACAAATTGGTAAAATTTTATCTTCTAATAATAAAATATATAGTTCAAGTTGTATATTGTGTTATTTATTTACTAAAAAAAATGATCCATATCATATTTCTATAGTTGTTAGTAAAAAAATTTCAAAAAAGGCTGTTATTAGAAATAAGATTAAAAGACAGATTAGAGCAATAATAGATTCATTAAATTTAAATCTATATGGTATAGATATTGTAATAATCACTAAATCAACATGATTAACATTAAATTACATCCAAAACAAACAAAATTTAAATAAAATGTTTTTAAAATTAAATAAAGGAGGAGATTTCAAAAATGGGAAATAATCAACAAATTATTTTGCCTGGTTTTGCAAACGCTTCCCCTGTTGAAAGATCTAAATATCAATTTAATAAAATTTTAAAAATAATTTTTAAGGTTTTTAAATTAGCAATTTATCTTGCTTTTTTTGCTATTGGTTTATATGGTTGTTTTCAAACTTATACTGATAGTTGAACTATATCAAGTACAACTATTGGTAATGGGTTAGAAATTGGATTTAGTCCTTTAAGTGGCGTCACTGATCCTATGTATGTATTGACATATTCTGGTTCTGGTCAATATTTTGGTTTAACTACAGAATTTACATTTGCATACGGTCCTTTTTATGCGTTTTTCGTTTGGCCTTTTGCTATGATTTTATTGCATTTTATGTATGCAACAAGAAGTTGACCTGTAGGATTAAATGCAGTTATTGGTATTTTTCTTGTATTGCTTATAATTAGAATTATTACTTTAGCAATTTCTGCTAGATCAATTATTCAATCTGAAAAAATGACTGAAATTCAAGGAAAAGTAGCAGAAATTAATGCTAAATATAAAGATGCTAAGGATTTGCAGTCTAGACAAAAAAAACAATTAGAAATTCAAGATTTGTATAAAAAACATAATGTAAAACCATTTGCTGCTATGGAACAAATACTTGTAACATTACCTATTTTCTTAATTATTTATCGTGTTGTTACTGTATTAAGACCATTAAAATTTACAATTGTATTTGATGCATGAGACTTATCTAAATCTCCTATTACTGAATTGTTTAATAATTTTACTTCTACTGGATGACCTTATATATTTTTCTTATTATTAGTTTTACCTTCACAATACATGTCACAAGTTTTACCTCGTATGTTAGCTAAAAAACGTTCTAGACATGCATCAACAGTTGGTGAAGAAAATAATAAATCGATGAAAAAAATGAAAACAATGAACACAGTAATGTCTGTTGTTATGGCAATTGTTGTTGGTATAAGTGCGTGTGGTGTTGGTTTATATTGATTTTTCAATGCATTGTTGTCTATTGCACAATCATTTATTATTCACCATTTGATTATGAGAAAAAAACAAGTTTCTAAAGGTATTACTATTGAATCTAAATTATCAAAACTTGGCATTAAATAAATATGAAGAAAAATGATATTTATAATTTTATGTCACAATATAATTTTGTAGCATCTAAAAAATTAGGACAAAATTTTTTACATGATCAAAATATTAAAATAAATATTGTTAATAGTGCAAATTTAAACAATAAGTATCAAGTCATTGAAATTGGACCAGGATTAGGTTCTATTACTGACATAATTTTAGAAAAAAAATGTAATATTATTGCAATTGAATTAGATAAAAGATTATATGAATTTTTAGTTAATAAATATATTAACAATAGTTATATCAAACTTATTAATAATGATATATTAAAAATTAATTTTAATGATTTACCTCTTGATAAAACTAAAAAAACAAAAATAATTGCTAATTTACCATATTCAATTTCAAGTCAAATAATTTTAAAATTATTAAAATTTAATTTATTTGACGAAGCTATTATTATGGTTCAAAAAGAAATGGCCAACAGGATGCTATCTAAAGTGAATACATCTGATTATAATGCATTCACAATTTTAATTAATTTGGTTTTTGATATTAAATTACTTTTTGATGTTCATCCTGATAATTTTATTCCTAAACCAAAAGTTGATTCTACTGTTATTAAACTTATTCCTAATTTGAAAATTAATTATGACGATTTAGATAGTTTAATGCAATTTTTAAAAATCAGCTTTCATAGTAGACGTAAAACTTTATTCAATAATTTGTCACTTATTTATAATAAAGATATTATTAAAAATGCATTAAATAATTTTAACTATAATTTAAATATTAGACCTCAAGAATTAACTGGGTTGGAATTTTATAAAATTTTTAATTACATTAAATATGAACAAAATAATTTGTTATCCAAAAATTAATATAGGTTTAAATTTTGATTTAAACAATACATATAAAAATAAACATAGTATTAAATCTATATTTTTTTTATATTCAAAAAAATGATTTGATGAAATTTATATTGAGGAAAATAAAAGTGATCAAATTGAATATTTTGATAACAACAAAAACCAAATATATATTGAAAATTGTTTAATTAAAAAAACATTATTATATTTAAGGACTAATAATTTATTAGACAATAAATATTTTAAAATTAAGGTAATTAAAAATATTCCTATTGCTGCAGGATTAGGTGGGGGTAGTAGTGATGCTGGAAATTTAATTTTTTATTTAACATCTAATGGTTATATTGATAAACAAAAATTAAATTATTTTGATATTGCAATTAATTTAGGTTCAGACATTCCTTTTTTTATTAGCAATTATAAATATGCATTAGTTGAAAATTTTGGAGACAAACTAACTCCTTTAAAAATTAATACTAATTTAAAAATTGATGTGTATTATCCTAATATTAAAATCAACACTAAAACTATTTTTAATCATTTAAATTTAATGAAAAATAATTTATCAAATAATTTTGAACAAATAATAGATTGTTTTAATAATAATTTAATTTGTAGAAATATTTATAATGATTTACAATGTATTTCATTTCAATTATTTAATGATTTTAAAAAAGAATATAATAAATTAAATAAGATTAATGATTTTGTAATAATGTCTGGAAGTGGATCAAGTTTAATTATGATAAATAAACAACAAAAAATTAGAACAAGATATGCACCTAGTCCTACTGGTTATTTCCATATTGGTGGAGCACGTACTGCACTTTTTAATTATTTATTTGCAAAACATAATAATGGTGATTTCATTTTAAGAATTGAAGATACTGATGTTGAAAGAAATGTGGAAGGAGGTATTGATTCTCAATTATTAAATTTAGAATGAATGGGATTAACTCCTGATGAATCAATTAAAAATCCAAAAGAACATGGACCTTATATTCAATCCCAAAAATTAGATAGATATAAATTTCTAGCATATCAATTGTTAAATGAAAAAAAGGCATATTATTGTTTTTGTACTGAATCTGAATTAAAAAATGAACGTGAAAATGCTCTTAAAAATCATTTAACTCCTAAATATTCTCGTAAATGCTTACATTTATCTCAAGAACAAATTCATCAAAATTTACAAAAGAATATTCCATTTACAATTAGATTAAAAATTGACGATAATATTACTTATACATGGAATGATATTGTTAGAGGAAAAATTGAAGTTCCATCAAGTGCAATGACAGATCCTGTAATATTAAAATCTAATGGTATTGCAATGTATAATTTTGCTGTTGTTATAGATGATTATGATATGGAAATTACACATGTATTAAGAGGTGAAGAACATATTAGCAATACACCATATCAATTAGCAATTAAAAAAGCGTTAAATTTTAATAATGAAATTCAATATGGTCACTTATCAATTGTTATTGATGAAACTGGAAAAAAATTATCAAAAAGAAATTCAACTTTAAAACAATTTATTGAAGATTATAAAAATATGGGATTTATCCCATCCGCGATTGATAATTTTTTAGCATTATTAGGTTGATCACCGATTGATAGTAAAGAAATTTTATCTTTAGATGAATTAATTAAAAATTTTGAAATTAATAATTTATCAAAATCTCCTACATATTTTGATTTCAATAAATTATTGTGATTAGGAAATGAATATTTTAAAAAAATGAGTGAAAATGAATATTTGTTATTTGTTAAACCATTTATTGATCAATCAATTTTAACTAATAATTTAATATCTAATTTAGATATGTTATTATTGATTTTTAAAAATCAAATTTCTTATGCTTCTCAATTAAATACCTTAATTAATGACCAATTTTTATCTAATCATGAATTAAATTCAAATGAAATAGAAATTATAAATAATAATTTAGATGTAGTAGATTTATTTGATGAAAATATTTCTAAATTATCTATCTTTAATGTAGATAATATTATTGATATAATTAATAAGGTAAAGAATATTACTAATAAAAAAGGTAAAGATTTATTTATGCCAATTAGATTAGTTTCTACTAATTTGGCACATGGTCCAGAATTGGCTAAAACAATTTTTTTATTAGGTAAAGAAAAAATATTATTAAATATAAAACATAACAAAGAAAGAAGATAATAATTATGAATAATATTGATTTAGTAGAAGTGGCATATAATTTTGTATTAGATTATTTTAAAAATAAAAACATTGCTAATGATTCAATTTCTTTTTCAGATATTTGTGATGGTGTGGTAAAAGTTTTAAATATAAGTAAAAAAGATTTTGAAAAAAATATTGGATCATTTTATGTTGATTTAATGCAAGACAAACGTTTAATTTATCTTGGTAATGATAAATGAAATTTAAAAGATAGAATTACTTTAGAAACATACAAAAAAAGCTTGAATTCATTATATGATTATGATTCTACTGTATCTACTGATGAAAGTTTCATTGATAACATTGAAAATGACATAGATAATGCAGATAGTTTTGATATTGTTGATGATTATGAAAGTGCTACATCAGACGATTTAGATGATATAGATTTTGATGACAATAAAGATAAAGACATTGAAAATGATGTTGACGATGATGAATTATAATTATGAAAAATAAAAATCTTGTCAACGCTAAAAATTTAATTGAATTATCTTTAAAATATGAATTTGCAATTCCACACATTAATATCAATAATTTAGAATGAATACATGCAGTTATTGATTCTGCAATACTTGCTAACACCCCTGTTATAATTGGTGTTTCTCATGGTGCTATAAAATATATGGGTGGATATAATATCGTTTATAATATGGTAAATGATTATATGAACTTTATTGATTGTAAAGTTCCAATAATATTACATTTAGATCATGGAACATATGAAGGTTGTATAGATGCAATTAATGCAGGATTTACTTCTGTAATGTTTGATGGTTCTAAATTACCAATTGATGATAATTTAATATTAACTGAAAAATTAATTTTATTATGTAAAAAACATAATGTTTCTATTGAAACAGAAGTTGGATCAATTGGTGGTATTGAAGATGGTATAACATCTAATGGTGAAATGGCTAATTTAGATGATTGTATAAAAATGTCTAAATTACCAATTGATTTTTTAGCTGCTGGTATTGGTAACATTCATGGTTTATATCCTTCAAATTGAGCTGGATTAAATTTTGATTTATTAAATAAAATATTTAAATCTACTAATATACCTATTGTATTACATGGTGGTAGTGGTATTAGTGATGAACAAATTAAAAAAGCAATCAAATTAGGTGTTAGAAAAATTAATGTTAATACTGAATGTCAAATTGCTGCTGCTCAATGTTTATATAATTTATTTACTGATTCTGCATATGATATTTTCTATAATAAAAATTATGATCCTAGAAAATATTTAAGTTTATTAAAACAAGCTATAATAAATGTTTGTGTTGAAAAATATAAATTATTTAATTGTTATAATATTTTAAAAATAGTTGGTAATTAATATGAGTTTGTCTGCTGGAATTGTAGGATTACCTAATGTTGGAAAATCTACATTATTTAATATTTTAACTAAATCTAATGCATTAGTTGCAAATTATTGTTTTGCAACTATTGAACCTAATGTTGGAATTGTTAATTTACCTGATAATAGATTATTTAATTTACAAAAAATTTATAACTCAGATAAAATAGTAAATGCCACATTTAAGTTTGTTGATATTGCCGGATTAATTCAAGGTGCATCTAAAGGTGAAGGTTTAGGCAATAAATTTTTACAAAACATTAGAGATGTAGATATGATATGTCACGTTGTTAGATGTTTTAATGATAAAAATATCACTCATCAATATGAAAGTGTTGATCCTATTAGAGATATTGAAATAATAAATCTTGAATTAATCATTTCCGATTTAGAAATAGTAGAAAAAAGATTATCAAAAATCAAGAAAAAAGCAGATTCAGGAGATAAAGAATCAATTTCTGAAGTTTTAGTATTAACAAAATTATATGATGTGTTATCAGCTAATAAATTAGCTAAATCATTAAATTTAGATTTACAAGAATTAAAATTAATTCAATCTTTAAATTTAATAACATTAAAAAAGGTTTTATATATTGCTAATATTGACGAAGATAATATTAGCGATCCAAATCAAAATATTAATTATAAAAAAATGTTAGATTATGCAAAGAAAAATAATGATATAGTAATTCCTATATCAATCAAATTAGAATATGAATTAAGTCAATTAAGTGATGAAGATAAAGTTCTTTTTAAAGAAGATTTAGGTATTGAATATACCGGGGTTGATACTCTCATTAGAGAATCTTTTTATTTATTAGATTTATCCATATTTTTTACATGTGGTAAAAATGAAATTCATGCATGAACATTTAAAAAAAATACATGTGCACCACAATGTGCAGGATTAATTCATAGTGATATTGAAAAAGGTTTTATTAAAGCAGAAATATTATCATATGATGATTTAATTAATGCCGGTAGTGAATTAAATGCAAGAGAATGTGGGAAAATAAAATTAGAAGGCAAGAATTACATTATCAAAGATGGAGATATATGTAATTTTAAATTTAATGTGTCTAAATAATGGGGGTTAAAATATGAAAAAAATAATTTCAGAAGGAAGTTTAGAAGTCATTTGTGGTCCAATGTTTGCTGGTAAAACAGAAGAATTATTACGTATTTTAAATAGATTAAAATACGCTAAAATTAATTTTTTAATATTTAAACCATTGATTGATAGTAGAGCGGTTGGTTCTATAGCAAGTAGAAATGGTCAAAAAATGGAAGCAATTGAGATTAAATCCGCTTCTGAAATCTTAACTTATATTATGAATCATCCAAATATTGATTGTAAAGTGGTCGCAATTGATGAAGCACAATTTTTTGACCAAGAAATTATTGATGTATGTTTAATTTTAGCTCATAATAATTATCATGTTATTATTTCAGGTTTAGATAAAAATTTTAAAGGTGAACCCTTTGGATATATGCCTGAATTGATGGTTTATGCTGATAAAATAACTAAATTAAGTGCTATTTGTATGCAATGTGGTTGCGAAGCACGTTATTCTCAAAGATTGTTAAATGGTAAACCTGCTGATTATAATAGTGAATTAGTTTTAATTGGTGATTATGAACATTATGAATCAAGATGTCTAAAACATTTTGAAGTTAAAAATAAACCTATGGCTAATTCATGTGTTCAATTTAATAATTATTTTAAAAATAAAAAAATTAATTAAGGATTTTAGAATCATGAATATCATTAATAGTGATATCATTATTTTTGTTTTTTATATATTCTATTGAATCATTATTATTGTTTGTACCAGTAAAATCTGCTTTATTATATAAATCAATATTAGTATATTGAGCACCAATTTGCTTTTTACTTTTATTATTTAAAAATTGATCAACTATTTTGATAATATTTTTAAAATTAATAAATCTAGTACCAATAGCAATTGCATTAAATTTTTTCTTTTTTGCTTTCTGTGCCATTTTTTTAGTAAATACTAAAGCAGATCTAACACCTTTTACTTTATTGATAGCAATATTAACTCCAATACCACTTCCACATAACACTAACCCTAAGGAATTTGGGTTTTTAATTAACATTTCACCTACTTTAATTGCATATTCAGCGTAATTTGCAACCTCATCATTATTTGATCCAAGACTAATTATTGTGTAACCACAATCATATAAATATTTTTCTAATTTTTCTCTAGTTTTATAGGATGCGTGATCTCCACCAATATATATAGTTTTTTTATTTTCCATTTTAACTCCAACAAAAAAACATATACTTTTTAAATATATGTTTTTTTTAAAAAATTAATTATTTATTTTTCTTTCCACAACCACAACCGGAGTTAGATTCGTTGTTAGATTCAACTTTTTTATTTTTTTTGCAACACATAAATAAATATCCTTTACTTTATATTAATTTTATTTACTAACTTTATTATATTAGTATTTTATCAGTTTTTAAATCATAATTAATTTTGATTAAACTATCTTTTTTAATTTTTCCAGCAATAATAAACTCAGCTAATTGATTTTCAATATGTTTTTGAATTCATCTTTTGATTGGTCTTGCACCATATTCATTGTTGTATGCTGTTTTTGCAATTATTTGACTTACATTTTTATTAAATTCAATTTTATAATTTTCTTTTTCTAATCTTAATGAAAGTTCATCTAATAATTTTTGAGATATTTCTTGAACTACAGACTCACTTAATGGATTAAAGATAACTATTTCATCAATTCTATTAATTAATTCTGGTTTTAAGTATAATGTTAATTCTTTAAATACTTCATCTTTTTTATTATCTAAT
>CASDOM010000008.1 GCA_949282435.1 uncultured Ureaplasma sp. | reverse complement strand
ACTAACTTTAGATGTTTGTGTATAAACAGGAATTTGATAATTATTAGTTAAATATTGTTGTTCATTATCTAAATATTGTTTATTAGTAACAATAACAACACTATCATTAGAAGAGTGTTTAGAACAACTTGTAATAATAGGAGTAATTACTCCTATAGCTCCAATTAATCCTAAACCTAAATATAAACTTTTTTTAAGGATATTTTGCATAAAATATACCTCCTTACAATTTTATTATAATATTAAAAAACACTATTAATACATATGTAAGGTGTATGAATAAAAAAAGGTTAATTATAAATTAACCTTTAATTTTTATTTAATTTTAATAATTTCAGAGTCGTGTTTAATTCCATCACAATATGCTTGTTCATCAAAATATACTTTATCAAGACCAATTTCTTGTTGTTTTTCATCAGCATTTGTATGAACTAATTTAATAATATAGAAAGTTAATAAACTAAATACAAATGTTCAAACACAAACTAATAAAATTGTACCTAATTGCATTCCAAATAAATAACCACTACCTAATGAACTACCAATGTGTTGAGTTGAACCTAATATAATTGAATTTACATCTGTTGTTGCAAAACAAGCCACTAATAATGAACCAACTATACCACCAATACCATGAACTGGTCAAACTTCAAGTGCGTCATCAAAATGAATTTTATGATTGAAGTTACACATTCAATAACAAATTAAACCACCTACAAATCCAACAATAACACTAGCTCAAATTGGAATAAATCCAGCTGTTGGAGTAATTGTTGCTAATCCAGCCACACCAGCAGTTAAGATACTTACAAGTGAAGTATGTTTTTTAATAATTACATCAAATATAATTCATACTATTATTGCCATATTCATTGCAATAAATGAATTTGCAAATGCACTTAAACCAGACAATAATGCACTATGTCAAACATCAGGTGAAATTGCAGTTATTGCACTATTAATATTTGCAGTTGGAACAAAACATGCTCCACCTACATTAAAACCAAATCAACCAAAAAATAAAATTCCAGCTCCAATAGCAACTAATGGGATTGAATTAGGACTTAAATCTTCTTTACTAAATATTTTTCTTTTTTTCAACGCAATTACTGAAGCGATTGCGCCAAGTCCACATGTAGCATGAATTACAATTCCACCTGCTCAATCAATTGCACCATTTGAAGCTAAGAATCCACCACCTCAAACTCAGTGACAAACAGGGATATATACTAAATATGTAAATAAAACAGTAAAAATAATATATCCTCTAAAACTTAATCTATCAGCAAAAGCACCAGATACTAATGCAGGAGTAATGATAGCAAATGCTAATTGAAATAAGAAAAATAAAATAAATGGTACTCCATTTGCTAGTTGTGCATTAACAGCAATTGTTAAATTATTTCACCCATCAGTAAATAAAACATTTCTAAATAGGAAATAATCTGCAGGATTACCAATAAATCCACCTTGAGATGTTCCAAATGCTAATGAAAATCCACCAAAAATTCATATTAAAGTAACAATAGATAATGAAATAAATGACTGTGCCATTATCGTTGAAATATTTTTCTTACGAACTAATCCACCATAAAAAATGGCTAATCCAGGCACCATAAATAAAACTAATGCAGTACATAATGCTAATAAAATTGTTGCACCAATATTAAGATTAGTTCCTATAACTGCACTTTGAATAATATTTGCATCCATAATAATATACCTTTTTGTTTAAGATAAATAATCTATAATATCATTTTCAAAATATATAATAATTATATAACTATTTATTATTTTAGTAAGAATTAATGTTGTTTAGTTTATCTAAATTTTCAATTTTAATATTAATAAATTTTGCAATTTTAATTGGAACATATATTGTTTTTCAATTAATTTTGTATATTTTTAATTTTTTAGAGAAATTTAAAAAAAATTATATTAATAAGTCAAAAAATGTAATTATTGGAATTATTATTTCATCAATAATCACATTTTCAATAATATACAGCTATTATCAAAGCAATCAACAATATCTAATATTTATGTATATATCAATTTTATTAGTAATAGGGATTTTTTATAAAAGTTCATTACTAATTTATATATTGAATATAACTTTATTTTCTACATGTATTTTTTGTATTGTAAACAATGTTAATTTTGTTAATTTTATATATTTATTAATTTTGTCTGTAATTACATTAGGGTTTATATTTATTATAAAAGTTTTTAAAATTAACAAACATTACATTAATTTTATTTTTATATTTTTATTATGTTGCTTGTCTATCGTTTTATATTATTTAATATTTAAAAATAAAACTGAATATATTGTTATTGAAAATTGTTTTATATTGTTGTTATTTATAATTTTTTACTTAACAAACATTATTATTAACAAAAATATTAAAGAAATTCAATGATTAACTGAAAATCAAATCTACATTAAAAACAAATTTTATAATTATCCAATTGCTAAAAAAATTATTAAAAACAAAACTTATAATCACAAAGGGATTTTAATAATATTTTATTTTACAAATTTATATAATTTACCTATTAAATTGGGTAATTATATTGCAAATAATTTTCATAAATACATATTAAATAATATAAAAAACAATCTTAAAAAATTTGATCCTATCTTTTTTATTACTCCTAAAAATGAATATGCTTGTTTTATAACTTTAGATGATGAAACTAATTTAGACTTAAAACAAATCTATAGTGGAAACACATTAAAAACAAGAAATCAAAATGATCCATTAAAAAAATATGAAAAAACATTAAAAAAAATCCCTACTAAAATTATTTATGATAATAATATTGTGGAATTAACCCTAAAAACATCTGGGTCAATATATGGAGTTCATAATTATGATTTAAATCAATTATTAAAATATTGTGAAATCAACCATGATGGAAACATTTTATACATTTATAACCCAAATATAAACAATATTAATCATAATCAATATACAAGTAAATTAGATATATATAAATATTTTAATTATGATGATATTTATATTGATTTAACCAAAAAAATTAGTATCAATAATAAAAATGTCATATTGCCAAACATTAATTGTATTAATCATTTATTGTTTGATATGAATGATATTAAGTTTTATATTCAAACTAATAATATATATGATATTGCTTTACGTTGAATTGCAATGATAACCTTAAAAAAATACAATAAATTAAATTCAAATAATAGTATTGTCATTGACTATCCTATTAATTACATCCTGAGCAATGAATTTGATATAAATATTTTTTTAAAAAAAATTTTAATTTTAAATATTGATATTAAAAATATAATATTAGTGTTAGATTTAAAATATTTTAATCTAATGAATTATAATATTAACAATTTAATATTGTTAAAAGAGAAGAACATCAAAATTTGATTTAATAATTTTGATATAGAACATATTGATTTATTAAATTTGTTTACACCTAACTATATTACATATAACAAAGATTTTGTAAAGGACAAAAACCACTATAATTCATTATTAAAATTAATATCAAAATACAATTTAAATGTAATATAACATATATATGTTTATTAACGAGGAATAGTGAAATGAAAAATAATAAAAATAAAATCATTCAACTATCAACATTATTGCAAAAATATTATTTTTCAAAAAATATTTTAGCAATTCAAAGATTATTTAAAAAAAATCAAATTAACATTATTAATCAAGCAATGGAACACATTGATAATATTGATATTGTTATTTTTATATTAATAACTTTAAGCTCAACTAAAAACAACAATAATATGTTTAGATATTTTTCTGATAATTTGCAAAGATTAATAATTGAACAAAGTACTAACGAACAACTTAAAATCATTTTTAAACATTTATATCCTGATGAAATATTAGATATTGCAAACAAAAATAATGATTTGTTTAAAAAAATCTTATTATCAATTTCTTCTAAACAAAGAACGTTAATTAAACAAATTTCTAATTTTGATAATGATGTTGCAGGATCAATTATGAATCCTGATTATATTGCCTTTAATGAAAACTATACTATTAAAGAATGTATTGATCTATATAAAAAATCATATGATCAAATAGAAAAAAATTTATCATTTTTTATCGTTAGTTCAGATATGAAGCTAGTTGGTCATGTACAATTACAAACTTTATTTTTTGCTGATGATTATTCATTAACTGTCGATAAAATAATGGATCAAAATATCATTTATGTTCATGCTAATGATGATATTGAAAACATTATTAATATTATCCAAGACTATAACTTAGAATCTGTTCCTGTATTAAATGAAAATGATGTATTAGTTGGGGTAATTAATGATAACGATATTTTGCCTGCAATTGATGAAGAAACTACTGAAGATATCTACCATATGTATGGGATTCAAAAACTTGAAAAAAGTTATTTAAAATCTAATTTATGATCAGTAGTTAAATCAAGATTACTATGGGTTTCCATTCTAATGATAAGTGCAACATTAACATCTATTGTTATCAATAGATTTGAAAATTGAGGTATTAATGTTACACTAGGGTTATCAACAATTTTATTAATTCCAATTATTCCTGTAATTACAGGTACATCAGGTAATACTGGATCGCAGGCTTCAGCAACTATTATTCGGGCATTAGCTGTTGGGGAGGTCACGCCTAAAGAATATAAAAAAGTTATTTTAAAAGAGTTTAATACAGGAGTTGTGTTAGGTGCATTATTAGCTGTATTTAATATTATTAGGTTAGCAATATATTTTGCAGTGCCTGAATTTAGAGATATAAGTCATACAGATGCAATAGGACATCTAACAATCACTAACAATTATGCTATAGCAATGTTAGCATCTCTTGCAAGTAGTATTGCATTATGAATTGCAGTAATATTATCTAAATTATTAGGTTCAATCTTACCATTAATTGCTACAAAATTAAAGTTTGATCCAACAGTTATGTCTTCACCATTAATTGCAACAACAATTGATGTTTGTAGTACTTCAATTTTATTTGCTATCGGAATTGGTTTATTAACTTTAATAATTCATTAATTAAAAATTTAAAATCATATTATAAATGTTTTTTATTAATAAAATAGTTAAATTCCTCTGGTATATCTATTTTGATATCAATAAATTCATTTGTAATAGGATGATTAAAGCTTAATTTGTAACAATGCAAATATTGATTATATGAACTACATTTTGTTTTTGGTCCATATAATGGATCATTATAGATAGGATGATTAACATATTTCATATGAGTTCTAATTTGGTGAGTTCGTCCTGTAATTAATTCACATTCTACCAATGCATATTTATTACCAATATTGTTAATTACATTAACAATTGTAATGGCTTGTTTTAAATCTTTTTTGGAATATGGAATCATTTTAAGCTTGGGTTCATTACTTCTGCCAATTGGTACATCAATTTTGAAATGAAAATCATTTTGATTAAAACAATTATGAACAATACATAAATATTTTTTAACAATCGAATGATTATTAAACATATTAATTAATTTTTCACATACTAATGAAGATTTACCAATTATTAGTAATCCAGTTGTAAATCTGTCCAATCTATGAACAATTCCATAACGAAACAAATGTGCATCCTCAAAAATTTTGTGAGCATTAAAATAATATAGTAATCAATTAGCAATTGTGTTTTGTTCATGATAACTAGTTGGATACATTAAAATATTATTTGGTTTGTTGATTATTAATAAATATTGATCTTCATACACAATTGGAATATTTAAAAAAGGATTTGGTTCAATTAATTCAATTGTATTTTCTTTATAATGATTTAATTCATTATTATGTATACATATAACATCAGAATTTTTGACTTTAAAATTTTTTTTTACAATTCGATTATTTAATAATATTTGTTGTTTAGAGATCAATTCATTAATTAAAGTACGTGATAAATTTGTATTATTGCTAATATATTTATCAATACGTATTTCATCTAAAACATCTTTTACAATTAACTTAATGTCATTCATAATTATATTTTTAATATATTAAGATTTTTAAAGTCAAATTCAATAATTTGTTTAATTTTATAATAATCCAATTCATTTAAATTGTTAAAACCTAAAATTAAATTAAAATTGACAAAAATACCACTTAATAAATTTAATAATTGTAAATTTAACCATTGAACAGATTCATTGGTATTTAAATTAACATTTTCTAAATATATTAAATCAATTTTCATTTCATTTTTATTAATAGTTTTATAAAAATTAGATTTAGTTGTTGATATGGAATTAAATAAATATTTGCAACTATAAATAAAATTAATCTTTTTTTCTACATAACTTTGTAAAGTTAATGTTTTATTTTTTCTTTTAATAAAAAATCAAACAATAAACCAAAGCATTGTAAAAGATAAAAAAATAGTTGCAAAAACTAACATAACAATATTTTTGTTCATGTTATTAATAAATGCCTCACCTCATGCATTTAGTGTAGATATAGAAATATTAGTTGATAAATTGTTATTAATAATATCTTTTGCATTAATACCGGTGATGCAAACAACTGATATTAACATACCTACAAATCCTAATATACAAAATAAAAATCAAAGATTAATGAAAAATATTCAACGTGAAATAAGTTTAGAATCATTATGATTGTGTTTGTAATTAGATGAATTAAACAAATATTTAATGATTATTGCAATTGGTTTAGAAACATATGAAATGTTTTTATCCATATATTCATTAATTAAAGAATAAAAACGATCTTGAGAATAATAATTACCTATTGTAATTTTTTTTAATTTATCTTGATTTAAAATACTAGTAATATTTTTGTTTGCAATTACACAATCATTCATAGTATTATTTATTATAATATTTTACAAAATAAAATAACGTACCAATTACAATCAATACAGACCCACTAATTACTAATATATCTGGCACATTACATACTGATGTTCCAATTTTGATATAATCAATCACTTTATCTAATAGATCAACAGTTACATTATTGATAATTAAAGTTCCACCTAATGCTCTATCAATTACATTACATAATCCACTTAATAATAATATGATTAAACCAATATAAGTAAGTGGGTGAACCAAAAATAACATAATGATAAAACTAGCTACAATTGGTAATATTTGAATAAAATAAACAACTATTGGGGATGCATTTTCAAATTGAGAAAAAGCTATTCCAGAATTCAATACAATTGAATTAGGATTATAAATTAAATAATATTCTCTAATTCCAAAACATAATGGAAAAATAATTACTGAAAATAATACCATTAAAAGTAATTTAATTAAAATGTTTTTAACTAAAAATAAAGACAAAAAATATTTTTTTGCCTTTTCATTTTTCATTTTTAAAATTAATTTATTAAATAGAACTTTATTTAAAAAAATAGAATTGGTACTATTTTTCATATTTTTCAGGGTGTTCTTTTTGCATTTTTTTTACAAATTCTTCACTTGATAATGAACCATATTTATTCATTAATTCAACACATTCATTATATTCTTTAATTGCTCAATCTTTATTTCTAAATCCTTTTACAATTACTTTTTTGTGTTGTAAATTTTTATAATTTTCAAAAAAGTTTTTAATTTCATCTAAATAGTGTTGATTAATATCATTGATATCATTAATATAATTAAATCTTGGATCACAATCAATAACACCTAACAATTTTGTGTCAGTTTCACCGCTATCAACCATTTCCATAGCACCAATAATTCTTGTTGGAACTTTAATTCCAGGTTGAAAAGATTGATTAGCAAAAACTAATACATCTAATTCATCACCATCTCAATCTAATGCACCAGGAATAAATCCATAATTTTGTGGGTACACATCTGAACCATATAAGATTCTATCAACACAAATTGTTCCATCTTTACGGTTATATTCATATTTAACATTACTATTTTTTGGAATTTCAATAACTACATCTAATTTCATAATAACTACCTTGCAATTTATATATGTTTTATTATACAATTAAATAAGTTAGAAATATTTATTTTAATTTAGTATTTTGTTAAATAATGAAAAGAAATGAACTATTTAAAAAAATGTTTTTACATAAAAAGAATGAGTTATTAAAAGGTAATAAACCATTGATTATTGATGCAAAAGTAACTAAAATACACAATAAGTATATTGAAGCCATTGGTATCAAAAATAATCAATCATATGTTTGTTACTATAATGACATAACAGACTTTAATGATGTAGATTTAAATCAAATTTTTAAAATTAATTGAACATATCAATTTATTGTAAAAAAGAAATCACAAGGAAATTGTTTAACATATAAGTCTTTACATCCTGAACAAATTAAATTTAAATTTAAACCTGTCTCTACTATTTCTCATTATCGTAATTTATACATTTTTTTATGTAATGAAATAAACAAAATATAAGAAAGTGATGATATGAAAAAAATTGCAATATTACTATCAAATGAATTAAAGGATGTTGATTTATTTATTCCTGTATCAATATGAAGAAAAGCTAAATTTATTGTTGATCTAATTTCTATTGAAAAAAAGAACTCAGTAATTTTAGAAAGTGGGGTCAAAATAAGTTGTAATCATACTTTTGAAACTGTAAACATTTCCCAATATCATGTTCTTTATATTCCTGGTGGAAAAGGCTTAAATAGATTCTTAAAAGAAAATTGACCAGTAAAAAACAATTTAGGAAGTGATAAATTAGCTAAAGCTATTAAAGATTTTTCAGCTAATCAAAATAAATATTTATTATTTACTTTTGATTCAGCACAAATTTATAAATATTATTCTCCATTAAATCAAATAAGATTTGCAGGTTATGATGATGAATTTAACATTAATAAAAACATTAATGAAGAAGTAATTATTCACAATAATGTAATTTCAGTATTAGGATATTGACAATTGCCTCAATTTGCACTTTCATTAGTTGGTGAAATTGGTGACGAAAAAACAAAAAATAAAATTGAATTAGAGTTAGAAACAGCAAATTATTAGAAGAAAGTAATATTATGTTAAAATCATTATCAGATAATAGTATCATTGGTGATGTAATAATTGAATCGATTTCATTACCTAATGAAATTACAAAAAAATTATCCGTAATTGGTTTAAATGTTGATTCTAAAATTAAAGTTTTAGAAAATAAAAATGTTAAAAATATTGTAATTTTTGAAATCAATAATGTTAAGTATGGAATTAGAAAAAAAGATGCTTCTAACATTATTGTGAAGAAATATAATTAATAAATGTCTTCGTGTCACTCATTTAATGATGTAACAATCAATAATAAAAATAAAGGTTTTAAGCTACAAAACTTATTCAATCATAAAATAAAAGAAAACTATTTACTAGTAGGTAATCCAAATGTTGGAAAATCTACATATTTTAACAAAATAACATGGTCTAATTCTCCTGTTGGTAATATTGATAGAATAACTGTCAATTTAAAAAAAGGAACATTAAGACAAAACTCAACAATTAATATTATTGATTTGCCCGGAGTTTATTCTTTATTACCTACAACAAAAGATGAAGAAATAGTTATAAACACTATCTTAAATAAAAATTACTTAGGTGCAATTAATATAATTGGTGCATCATCATTTAAAAGAGATATGCATTTGACAATTCAATTGTTAGAAGCAAATATTTTAAATGAAATTTGTATTAATATGATTGATGAGTTAAATGATTATAATGTTTCTGTATTTAATTTATCAAGAAAACTAAAAGTACCTGTAACATTAACATCCGCCACTAAAAATATTGGTGTTAAAGCAAGTATTAATCAATTAATTAATACATCTAGTAATTCAAATAATTTATTTAAACTTAAATATACTGAAGATGTTGAACAATTAATTTCAAATATTGAACAAATACTGTGTGATATTTGTACAAATTTAAATACAAGGTTTTTAGCTATTCAATATTTGGAAGGTAATTATATAATTCATAATCTTTTATCAAATCAAAATTATAAAAATAAATTAGATGAATTATTAAAATCATATGATTTAAATATCATACAAAAAAATATTAGAGAAATTAGAAACAAATATATTGAGGATTTGTATAATTTTGCTTTTATTAAAAAAACTAACAATAAAATTAATCATAAAAATCAATTTTTAAATAAAGTAGATAAATGATTATTAAATCCATGAATTGGAATTATTTCATTTATTTTAGTAATATTTGTTATTTATTATTTAACATTTGGTAATTATGCCGGTGGATATATAAATGAACAATGAACTGGATTATTAGAAAAAATTCAAGAACTAATTTCTAATTCAATGCCAAGTGCATCTAATACTCAACAATGATTACAATTATTTGTAAGTGATGGAATATTGGGTGGAATATTTACGGTTTTAGGATTTTTACCATATATAATAATCATGTTTACACTAATATATTGTATTGAACAAACTGGATATTTAAGTAGAATATCATTATTGTTAGATAATAAATTATCAAAATTTGGTTTAAGTGGAAGAAGTATTATAACTTTAATAGCTGCCACAGGATGCAATGTTCCGTCTATAATGATGGCTAGAAATGCGCATTCATTTAAAGAAAGAACCATCATAATTTTAATTTCTCCATTTATTTCATGTAGCGCAAGATTAGTAGTATTTATTTGAATTGCTCAACAATTTATTACTAATAATTCATATACATGATTAATTGGAATTGGATTTACAATATTAAGTGGTCTAGTCGCTCTTTTAATGGGGTTAATATTTTCATCTACACTATTTAGATCAAAAAATACTTTTATGTTAACTGAAATATCGAAATGAAGATCAATTAATATACTAGTTGTGTTAAAAAAAACCTTATTTGAAATAATAGATTTTTTAAAAAGAGTTTTAACAATTGTATTTATTGTTAATTTAATTATTTTTCTGTTAAATTATATTTCTCCTACATTAGGCTTAGTTGTAAATCCTAATGAATTAACCAATAGTAGTATAAATTTAAAAAATGCAACTTTTTTACAATATATATCTTTAGTATTTCAATATATATTTTATCCAATAGGTATTGGTCAGGATTATCGTTTGGCTACTTCATTAATTGCTGCTGCTCCTGCAAAAGAAATTGCTGCTAGTGTTTTAGATTCAACTTTCAATGTTAACAATAATACATTTTATAATGTTATGTTTGGCCCTAATTCAACAATACATTTACCTATTGCTACAATAATATCATATGTATTAATGTTTTCATTTTACACTCCTTGTATTGCAACAATAGTAGTATTGAAAAAAGAAGGTGGATATAAAAATTTAATAATACATATGATAAGTACATTTGCAGTTGCATATATATTAAGTTTATTTGCATTTTGTGGAATTGGTAGTATTGAATTGCTAGCATTAAAACCACATCTAATAAATAATGCATTAATAATTATTTCATGAATATTATTTGCAATCATATTTATATATATGATAATTACTAATGGTCACTTATGAATATTAAAAAACAAAAATAAACCTATAAAATATTTGCAATACAAAAATGTATATATGGGCAATTGAATAGCATTATTTTTATGTATATTAACGTGTATATTAGTATTAGTTTTTTGCTTCGTCTATGCTTAATTTAATATAATTTATTTATATGATTAAAAACATAAAAATAAATAAAATTCTAAATCAATTGCACAAATATAATATTTGAATTTTATTTTTATATTTTTTATTTTGCTTTGGAATTTTGTTAGATGTAATATTAAGTGTTATAAATAGTAAAAATACAACATTAATTTTAAATGCTGGATTTATCATTTTAGATATATTTGCTATCATTTTTTTATTGATATATATAATTAGTAATTTATATAAAAATAAAATTGATTTTGTTTATAGTTGAAAATTTTATTTATGTTTATATTTATTAACAATAAACTTAATTGTATTACCCATTTTAGTTCATTTTTTAAAAACACAATATGTTAACAATACCATTAATAACATGTTAAATTTTGATGTGTCTTTATCAATTACTTTATGAATGTCATTGATTTTTATTTTTAATAATTTTATTTGTTCAATAATATTATTTATAATTTCATATAAGCAAATTTATCCTTTTAATAACCAAATTGTAATTAAGGAATCACAAAATGAAAGTGTCGACAATTAAAAATATCAAATTTAAATTTGACAAAAAGTTAAAAAAAAACTATTTTTCAACTAATTATTTTTTAAAAACGGCTAAAATAATTGCATCAAAAAATGATATTGTAGCAATGCAATTTATTAACTTTTCTGCCGATCCAATTGTTGTATGTGGAATTAATGAATCTATTCAATTGTTAAAATTTGTTCTTTCAAAAAATTTTAATAAAATAACCATAAAGTGTGTAAATGATGGAACAATTATTAATCAAAATACTCCGTTAATGATAATTGAGGGACCATATAAATTATTTTGTATGTTTGAAAATATTATTGATGGGATATTAGCAAAAAGAAGCAGCGTTGCAACCAATGTATACAATTGTGTAAAGTTGTTAAACAAAAATCAAGAAATAATATTTATGGCTGATCGTACTGATTCATATTTTAATCAACAATATGATGCATACCCCGCATATATGGTAGGAATAAATAAATTTGTTACTGATGCTCAAATAGAATTATTTAAATTTGATAAAAATGCAATAGTAACTGGTACTATACCTCATTCTTTAATTCAAAATCATTATGGAGATTTAAAACAAACAATAATTGATTATTATCATATTTATAAAACAAAAACAGTTGCTTTAATTGATTATCACAATGATGTAATAGGTGAATTAGAAAAAATAAAAAACGTTTTAAATCTAGTATATGCTGTAAGGATTGATACATCAAAAAATAATATTGATAAATCATTAATTAATACAAACAATATTAATAAAAACGGGGTTAATCACGAATTAGTAATGTTAGTTAGAAATTGATTAGATAATAATAATTTTAAAGACATTAAAATTATAGTTAGTAGTGGGATTGATAACAAATCAATTGAAATGTTTAAACAATTAAATACCCCAATTGATGTATATGGAATTGGAAGTTATTTTCTAACAAATAGTGTTCATATTAGTGCTGATTTAGTAGAAATAAATGGTCAACTAGAATCAAAAGTAGGTAGAAAAAAATTAGATTGATCTCAATTACATAAAATTTAACTAATGATATAATTCAATTTTTAATGTTTAATGCATAATCTTTCTGGATAAGTCAACATCTAGAAAAAACTATTAATTGTTACATTGAGTAAATAAGTAAATTGATCTATTAACAACTTTATTACTTTATATTTTTAAATCATATAAATTAGTCACAAAAATAAATTTAACAATTGAAAAATATAAATATCTATTATAATATACATGTTTGTTATTAATACATTGGTGATATTTGTCTCCAAAATTTATCAAAGTATTAATTTTTATATAACATAATAAAAAGGAGAAATAAAATATGTCTATTTCAAAAGAATATAAATTAAGTATAATTAAAAAATTTGGTGGTAATGAAAAAAACACTGGTAAAACTGAAGTTCAAATTGCTATTTTAACTGTAGTTATAACTCGTTTAACAAAACATTTGATTGAGAATAAAAAAGATATGATTTCTAAATCTGGGTTGTATCAAAAAGTTGCTCAAAGAAAAAAATTATTGGCATACCTTGAAAGAAATGATATTGAACGTTATAGAAACATCATTAAAGAATTAAATTTACGTGGTTAATTGTGAAATTAATTGATTTTATTGTTTACTTGTGAAAAAGAACATTTGATCTTGAAACAATTAAACAAAATAGTATTCGAAATTATTTAAAAAGAAAAACAAAATATTTAAGACATAATTTACATATTAATAATGAATCAACGCCAATTAAAATTATTTGATTAAAAAATGATTTTCAAATTCAAACTTTATTAACTCCATTACATGATATTAATAATTTTGAATGTTATTTTTTAACTAATTTATATAAATTCAATAATTTTAATTGATCATTTAATTTTGATTTAATTATTGTTGATTTACAATACAAAGTAATTGAAACATATACATGTAACAAAGATAATATCATTAATTTATCTTTTAATAAATTAGTTCATATATATGTTTTACCTAAAAATTTTATTAATGTATATTCTGTTAAATGTAATGATTATGTCAAACCAATGTATAAATTTTAAAATGGAGGTTACTTTATGCCACGTAAACATTTAATTGCATCAGGTATTAACAAAAAACAACAATTACAATCTAAAATTTGAATGAAATGTGCCAATGAAATTAAAGCTGCTGTTAAAGTTGGTGGAACAAATCCAGAAGCAAATCCAAGATTAAAAGCTGCTATTATAAGAGCATTACAAAATAATTTAAGTAGAGATTCAATTAATAGAAATATAAATGGAGCTATTAAAGACAATAGTGTATTAAAAGAAGTAATGTATGAAGGATACGGTCCAAATGGTTTAGCTATAATTGTTAAAGCATTAACTGATAATGAACAACGTACTGTTAGCAATGTTAGAGGCTATTTTTCTAAATTACATGGTGAAATTTCTAAACCTAATTCAGTAAAAATCTTATTTGATGAAATGGGTCAATTTATATTAGAAAAAAATAACTTAACTGAAGATAAAATTTTAGAATTAACTTTAGATAATAATATAATCGATTTAAAACAAGATTAAACTGCGTTTGAATTATTGGTAAATCCAAATGATTATTTTAATGTTAAGAAAGTATTAGATGATAACAACATTAAAATATTAAGTTCAGAAATTAAATTAATTCCAAACTCTACAGTTGATATTAGTGAAGAAGATGAAACAAAATTAAATAGATTTATTGATCAATGTGATGATGATGAAGATATTCAATGAGTAGTAAGTAATGTTGGAAATATTATTTAAGCAAACAAAAAGTTACCAAAGATATTGATAACTTTATAAAATTATTTAATTTAAATAAATAACTATATACACTTAAAAATAACTTAAGCTAATAAATTATTTTTCTTAAGAGTTTTTAATGTTCTTGCAGAAACCTTTACAGATACAGAATTACCATTAGAATCTTTAATTGTAACTTTTTGTAAGTTTACGTTTCATACTCTACGAGAATGATTCATAGCATGACTTCTTTTATTTCCAAATAAAGGTCCTTTGCCAGTTAATTGATCTTTTCTAGACATATATTATCCTTCCAAATAAATATTTATTCATTCAAATATGCTAACAATAATAACATTATAAAATTATATATTATTTTATGATAATATTTAATAAATAATGTTTTTTATATAAATTGATTTTTCTTATATTTAAATATTTTATATTTATAAATTGGTGAAAAATATGTTAAATTACAAAAAAATGTATGAAATGTTAAAAGCTGGTGCTGCTCAAATTAATAGTGAATACTTATATATAAATGAATTAAATATTTTTCCAGTACCAGATGGAGATACTGGTTCAAATTTAAATACTACCATAAATGAAGCAATAAAATTTTTGGAAACTATTAATATTGATTCATTTCATACATTAGCAGAAAAATTTAAATATGGATTATTAATGAATGCTAGAGGAAATTCTGGAGTAATCTTTTCACAAATTTTTCGTGGTTTTTTCAAAAATTATGAAAACATTAACGAATTAGATGTTGATACAATAATTAAATCATTTGAAAATGCAAAAATTGAAGCATATAAAGCTGTTTCTAATCCGGTTGAAGGGACAATACTAACTGTTATTAGATTAATTTCTGAACATTTAAATAACAACAAATATGAATGCATAGAAACTTTATTTGAAGATGTAATTAAAGTAGGAAATGATGCAGTTTTACAAACCACTAATATGTTAAAAGATTTGCAACAAGCAGGTGTTGTTGATTCTGGTGGTTATGGTTTAATGTCATTTTTTAATGGAATGAACAACTACTTAAATAACAAAACAGTTGCTCAAACAAACAATAAAGTGGTTAATTTAGATGAAAAAGCTAATAGTTTTTTAGAAAATAAAATTGTTGAGGATGGATTTGGATATTGTAGTGAAGTAATAATAAAATTAGGTTCTATTATTGATCCTAATAATGTAAAATCAAAGTCTAAATTTAATTTTGATGATTTTAAAAAAGAACTAAGCAAAATTGGTAATTCATTAGTGTGTGTAAATGATAACGATATTGTTAAAGTACATATCCACACTTTTACTCCACATAAATTATTAAAATTATCACAAAAATATGGTGAATTTGAAAAAATAAAAATTGAAAATATGACTAATCAATACCTATCTAAAGTTAAGAAAAATATTAAAGATGGGGTTGGTTTAATTGCAACTGTTGCTACCAATCAATTATCTAATATGTTAATTGAGGATTATGGAGTTAATCATACAATTATTTATGATAAAGAGATTCCATCTGTAAAAATATTTATAAATGCAATTAATAAATTAAATTTAAAAAATATTATTTTATTATTAGATGATTCAAATTTTTATTTTGCCGCTAAAGAGGCTGTTAATTTATTATCTAATGATTATAATATTCATGTTATTGTCAATAAAAATATTTTTGATTCTTTAGTCACAATTACTACATATGATAAATCATTACCTCTTAAAACTAATTTAAAATATATGAACAAAACTACTAAAAAAAGTTCGTCTATATTGATTTCGACTGCATCTAAAAATACTATTTCTAATAATTTAGAAATTAAAAAAGATCAAAAAATAGCTATTTACAACAAAAAAATTGTTATTGTTGACGAAAAAATAATGGATATATTAAAAAAATCATTAGATTATTTGATGGATACAAAGAAAAATATTGATATTGCATTTTTAATTTGCGGAGCAAATTATTCTCAATCAATAATTAATAAATTTGAAAAATATGCACTAGAAAAATATAACCTATATTGTGAAATTAAAATTGGTGAACAAAATATTTATGAATATATAATAGGTGTTCAATAATATGTATAAATTAGCTGTAGATGTAATGGGTTATGAAAATGATATCAATGAATCTATTAAAGCTTGTAGACAATTTTGTAGTGAACACAATGATTTAAAAATAATATTATTTGGTAATAGAAATCTTATCTTACCTCATTTAGAATCTAATAATGAATTTGAAATTATTCATACTGAACAATTCATTAGTCAAGATGATCAAATATTAAATATTCGTAGAAAACCTCATTCAAGTATGCAATTAGCTGCAAATTTTTTAAATGAAAATAAAGTAGATGGATTATTAAGTGCTGGATCTACACCAATTTTTGTATTTATAATGTACCAAACTATTGGATTAATTGATGGAATTAACAAACCAGGGTTTATGCCAACAATTCCTACAGTTGATAATAGTTGTTTTCAACTTTTAGATGTTGGAGCATCAATAGATGTTAATGAATTTGATTTAGCAAGATTTGCAATTATTGGTAATATTTATTCAAAACAAAAGAATAAAAATCCTAAAATTGGATTATTAAATATTGGAACCGAAGAACATAAAGGTACTGAATTAGTTCGTAAAACTAATGAATTATTAAAAAAATACAAAAAAATAAATTATGTGGGGTTTGTGGAATCTAATAAATTGTTAAATCATGTAGCCGATGTAGTAGTTACAGATGGATTTAGTGGTAATATTGTATTAAAAGCTTGTGAAGGATCAGTAAAAACTATTGCTAATTTGATCAAAAATGAAATTAAAAAACCTAAAAATATTTTCTCATTATTATTTTCAGTTAATTTTTTAAGAAAAACATTTAACAAATTTGATTATAAAAATTATGCTGGTGCATTTGTAATGGGATTAAATAAAATATGTGTTAAAACACACGGTTCAGCTGATTATAAACAATTTTATAGTTCATTAAGAATGTTATATGAATGTGTTAAAAATAATATATTAGATAATATTAAAAAAGAAATTATTGAATTCAATATTTTTTTAAATAAGGAAAAACAAAATGATAGATAATAATTTTAATCTTGAATATTTTCAAAAATTAACTAAAAAATATAAATTAAAAATTAATAATATATCAAATTATATTACTGCATTCACACACCAAACATATTCTAATGAACATAATATAAAAGAAAATTATGAAAGATTAGAATTTTTAGGTGATGCGGTAATTTCGTGAGTAGTAGCAAATTATTTATATAAAAATTATGATTATGATGAAGGAAAAATGTCTGATCTAAAAATTAAAATTGTTAAAGGTGAAAATTTAGCAAAAATAGCTAAAGAAAATCGTTTTGATAAATTACTATTAGTGGGTAATGGAATTAAAAAAGATGGAGTAGCTGATTCAATATTTGAAAATACATTTGAAGCTTTTATAGGTGCTGTGTCAATTGATACAAACATTAATGTTGCACGTGAATTAGTTGAAAAGATGTTAAAGCAATCTTTAAATTCAAAACCTATTAAACCATATAAAACCATTATTCAAGAATTATTTAAAGCAGAAGTTAAATACAAACATATTTCTACAAATACTGATAAAAAATGTGCAAAACTAATTTTTAACAATATTACATATGGTGTAGGATATGGTTCTAAAATCAAAGAAGCAGAGGAAAACGCCGCTAAAGATGCTTTGAAAAAAAATATAAATAAATAATTTTAGTAATATTATTTTATAATATTAATAATTTAAATTCATTTTTTAAATTTTAATATATTTATATATATAAAAAAGGAAATAAAAGTATGTCCAATATTAGTTGTTTACCATTAGGTGGACAAGATGAAAGAGGAAAAAATTGTTTTATTATCAAAATCAATAACGATATTTTTGTTTTTGATGTTGGAGTAAAAATACCTATTAATGGTAAATTAGGTGTAAATATGGTTACGCCTGATTTTGATTATTTAGCAAATAACGCAAACAATGTAAGAGGAATATTTATTGGGTATCCATATTCTAATAATTATGCTGCTCTACCTTTTTTGTTAAAAAAAATTAACCCTAATACACCAATATATTGTAGTGATGTTGCAAAAGTTATTATTGAAACATATTATGAAAAATCATCATTAAAATTAAATAAACCGAACATTAATGTTGTTAATGAATATAACAAATTAGTATTTAATAACACCACAATTATTCCATTTAAAATTTGTAACTCAATTTTAAATTCATTGGGATGAATAATTAAAACTGATGATGGATCAATTATATATTTAGATGATTTTATGATTAATAATGATAAAACTCTAATTTTTCATGATCATATTGAAAAAATTAATCACATCACTAATAACAAAAACCTAGCATTAATAGCTTCAACTGGTAACGTTGGCAATTATAAAGGCTTTACAACTCCAAATCACTGTAACTATCAATATTATGAAAATATTATTTCAAATGTGAATGGAAGAATTTTTATAGCATTAAATGATCAAGACGCATATACAATTGTTAACTTAGCAAACATAGCAAAAACTCATAAAAGACCATTTTGTGTTTATGGATCTACATTTATGAATTTATTTAGTTATGTAGTAAAAAATAAAATGATCAGTCCCAAAGGATTGATGTGTATAAAAATTTCTGAAATTAAAAATAGTCCTAATGCTATTGTTGTAATTTCTGCAATTCAAGATAATTTATTTAAAATTTTATTTAATATAGTCAATAATCAAAATCAAAATATTGCTTTAAATAATACAGACACATTTATATTAGGAGTTCAATTAATTAATGGTTATGAAGGACATGCAGCTAGATTAATGGACGAACTTCATCGTTTAGATGTAAATGCATATTCATTACCAAGAAACATTTTACCTATGGTCGCTTCTAATGAAGACCATAAATATTTAATTGATTTATTAAATCCAAAATACATTTTTCCAACTCAAGGTTATTATAAATCAATAGTTAAATATCAGGCAGTATGCACTCAAACTAAAGTAAATTATAATAATGTTATATATTTAGATAATGGTGAAATGATAGAAATTAATAATGGTGAATTAAATGATAAAAAAACTATTATTAAACTAAATGAAAATTATGTTAATAATATTGGTTCAATTGATGTAGGAAACGCTGTATTAAATGAACGTAAACAAATGGCTGAAGCTGGTATAATTTTTTTATCAATTGCAATAGATGTTAAAAATAATAAATTTTTAAATTACATTGATGTTGAATCATATGGTACATTAACAAATGATGAAGATAGCAAAAAAGCTTTAGATGAAATAATAAATCAATTTAAAAATAATATATACAACAATATTGTTATTGATAAAATAAAGAATAAAATTGATACTAAAGAAACAAAAATATTAATTAAAAAATTCTTTGTAAAATTATTTGAAAAGAAATTTAATAAACGTCCAATAATATTACCTACTATAATAGAAATTAATGAAAGGTAAAAAACATGAATAATGAAAATCAATTAAACACTGAATCTACTAATAGATTTAAAACAATGATTCAAAAAGACAAATCTAAATCTATTTCATTTAGAATAATAAAATATTTATTTATTATTTTTCTTTATGCATTTTTATTTATGTCTTTTTTAAGAGTTCCTTACATTGGTACTTTTTTTGATTCAATATTTTTTTCTTTTTTATTTGGATGAGGAAAATATTTCATTTACTTTGTTGTATTTTTATATAGTATATTATTTTGGTTTCCAAAACAACTTAAAAAAGTTTTTAGTAAAAAATTTTTAAAATATTTTTTCATCATTTTCTTATTATTGTGTTTAATATTATCTGCAATAAGTTTATATACTACTAATTTAAGAGATGTTGAACAATTTAAAGATTATTATGTTTGAAACTCAAATTTATCAACAGAATCTAAATCTGCATCATATATTACTTCATGAATATATAATGATTGAAAAAAACTTAATAATTTTAATAATTTTAATCAATATGGATATGGAGGGATAATTTCATTAACATTAATAGTATGTATTAAAGAAGGTCTTCCAGCAATTGTTATAATTGTTTGTACATGTGCATTAGTTTTATTATTGTTATTAATGTTCAATAAAAAATTTACTAAATTACAAAATAAATTTAAAAAGAAATCTAACAATCAAACAATTAATGAAAATAATATTAGTGAAATGTTAGATGAACCTCAAAATGTTGATGCAAATATATGAGAATCATATTTCCCAAATAAAACATCATTGTTAGATATTAAAAATGCAAAAATAAAACAAATTAAAAATAATGTAGTGGAAAAATATACATCAAAATTAATTTATAATAAATATCCAAACATTAACACAATCGAACAAAATGGTATTGATTTTTTTCCATTATTATCTAATGTATTAACTGAGTTTTCAAATAAATTAAAAAAATATTTTAAGATCAACAATGTTGATGCTGAAATAATATTTACTGAAATTATGTTTCAATCAATTAGTGTTACTTTTAAATTTGATGATAACAATATATATAATTTTATTTCTCAACATAATGATGATATTAATTCATTATCAAGTAATAAAATTATTATTCATAAAATTAGTAATAATATAATTTCATTCATTAATGTTGTTACATTTAATGAAAATAATAAACCTATTGTATCAATTAGAGATATTATTCAATCAATGGGACATGAAAATAAATTTTGTGTTGCTATTGGAAAACAGGGTAATAGAAAATCATATTATATAAATACATGCTATGAACCTAATTTAATTATTTATGGTGGAATTGGCAGTGGAAGAGCAATGTTATTATCAAGTATTATATTATCTATGTGTTTTTTGAATTCTCCAAAAAATTTAGATGCATATATAATTGATACTACCCAAAAAACTTTAAAACAATTTGAAACACTAACACATGTCAATGGTAATTATTTTAAATCTGCCTCTGAAGCTATGACTTGCTTAGAAAGTATTAATGATTTAATACAACTAGAAGAAAAATTGTTTATCAACTATAATGTTGATAATATATATGCTTATAATTTAAAAATAAACAACAATAATAATATTTTGAAAAACAAATTTATTATTATTAATGATTTAAAAGATGTTCTAACATACAATTACAATAAAGCAACTCAATTAATTAATAATATATTAAATAAATCATACAATCATGGTATTTCATTAATTTTAACTTCTTCTGTAATTAATGACAAAACAATATTATTTAACAAATATATGAATAATATAGTAATTATGAAAGTTGATTCAATAATGGAATCACAATATGTTATTAACATGTCAGGAGCTGAATTATTATGTGGTAATGGTGATATGTTATTAAGCACAGATGATAATTTATATCATTTACAAATGGCATATGTAAATAAAAACATGTGTACTTCAATTATTAAAGTTATTAATGATACATATGAAAGTGAAAAATAATGAAAGATTGTTTATTTTGTAAAATTATTAATAATGAAATTCCATCTAAAAAAATATTTGATAATGATTATGTTCTTGCTTTTTTAGATATTAATCCAATTTCTGCTGGACATATTTTATTAATACCCAAAAAACATTATGATAATTTATCCACCTGTGATGAATTATATTTAAAAGAAATTATTAATGCTACAAAAGAAATTGCAAATAAATTAATTGATTTAAATATCGGAATTAATGGATTTAATTATTTATCAAATGAAAATAAAATTGCTGGACAAATTATTAATCATTTTCATTTACATATTATTCCTAAATATAATGAAAATCAAGGTTTAATAATATCTACAAACGATGATAGAACTAACATTGATAATAATAAATTAAAAAAAATAATGTCTTTAATTATAAAATAATAAATAATGAAAAAAATTGTTAAAAATATAGGTTGATTTTGTTTATCAATATTATTAACAGTAAGCATTATTGCATTACCATTTTCTTTGTCTAATATTTCGCACGATAACATTGTGTTTGGCAATTTTCAATCATACATGTCTCCAACTGTTATGAAGGAAATGGATAACAAATATGATATAAATTGACAGTATTATTCATCAAATGCTGAAATTCCAACTTACATTCAAAATAAAACACTAGATGTTGCTATTGCATCAAATAATATGATTGCTCAACTAATTATTGAAGATTCAATTCAAGAAATAGATTGATCAATGTTTGATTTATATACTCCTAGTGGAACAAAAGTAGTTAATTACTCAGATTTAGAACAAATTGTCACTCCAACAGTGTGAAATTTATGTGAAACAATTGGAAACTTAGTATGTGGGGTAAATTTACTTAAATATACAATTCCATATTTTTGTCAAAATATTATTTTTGCATATAATGGATCAAAAATAAATGACCAAAAAATTAATGATAATTCATCATTTAAAAATATATTTGAATATATTTCTAATAACGATAGATTTATAAATACAAAATCATCAGTAATGATGGTTGAGGATGCGAGAACTGTATTTGGAGTTGCTAACATTATTAATGATCAAAATATTAACCCAGTTGAATCTATAATTACAATTAATAATAAAAAATCTAACATTTCAATGGGTATAAATAAAATGCAAAAAATATATCAAAATATTTCTAATTATTATATAAATGTAAATAAAAATACATTAACATTTAATTCGGATTCAAATATTATTTTAAACAAATTAGCAAACAATGAAATTAATGGAGCATTTTTTTATAATGGAGATGCAATATATTCATTGTTAGGTGGAGATTTAATTGATATATCTAGTTTAAATGATCAAGAAATTACTAATTGAACTAATAATAAACATGTTATAATACCTAACAAAAACTTTATAGCAATGGATGGAATAGTAATTAATAAACTATCAAGTAATTCTAAAAAAGAACAAATATATCAAATTATAAAAGATATTGTATTAGATCTAGATAAAATACAAAATACTGATGATAATGATGAATACACTTCATTAACAATGCAAAATTTTGATTATGTTAATTATTCACCATGTTATTTAAATTTAATGACTTATGTTAAAAATGAATACTTTAAAAATATATTCCCAAATAATCCCGAATTTTGTACATTATTAGAACAACTTATAGATCTTGAAAATGTTTCAATAACTGATCAAAATGTAGAATTTCCTATTAATTATTTAGCTGAATCTGATATGAATATTGCTTTTTTAGGTTTTATAAATGAATTGTAATATTGCTATTTTTGTAGGTTCATTTGATCCATTTCATATTGGACATTTACACATATTAAAAAAAGCTAATGTTTTTTTTAGTAAAGTTTATATTGTTGTTGCAAATAACCCAACAAAGCAATCCCAGTCAAACTTTGATAAACGAGTAAGTATCATAAAACAAATATTACTTGAAAATAATTTAAATAACCAAATAATAATTAATGATGGACTTACCACAGATATATATGACAATTTAAAAGCCAACTATATTATTCGTGGTATAAGAAATCATGAAGATTATATATATGAAATGGATTTATTAAATAAATATAAAAAACTTAATCCAAATATAAAAATAATATATTTTTATTCTGATGAAGAATATATTAATATAAAATCTTCAAGCATTAATTAACTATATCTATTTTTTTCTCAATAATATTTTTAATATTATTTAACCATTCTGGATTTTCATTACAGTATATTTTTAATTTATTCATACCTTGACAAAGTTTTTCATCATTAAAATAAAATCAAGAACCAGATTTTTTAATAATGTTATTTTCAATAGCAAAATCCAAGATATCTAATGTATAGTCGTACCCTTCACCAAAATAAATATTTATATATGTATATTCAAATGGTTTACCTAATTTATTTTTAACAATGGTTAATTTAGCTTTTATACCAATTTTATCTTGACCATTTTTAATTAAATCTGCTTTTTTAACTTCGATTCTTATTGTAGCAAAGAATCTTAATGCTTTTCCACCAGTTGTAGTTTCAGGATTGCCATATAAAACACCAATTCTTTCTCTAATTTGATTAATAAATATTAATGCTGTATTAGATAAATTTAACATATTTTGAATTCTACGCAATCCTTTAGACATAAGTCTTGCTAATGCCCCTAATCTAGCATTATCCTCAATATTTTCATCTAATTCATTTTCAGTTGTCATTGCAGCAACTGAATCTACAATTATTAAACTAAATTGATCTTCCTTTAATGAATCTTCGATTATTGAAAAAGTTTTTTCGCCGCTTTTTGGTCTACAAATATAAATATAATTAATATCAATCCCCAATGATTTTAAATATTTTATATCTAAAGTGCATTCCAAATCAATATATAATACCTTTTCTCTTTTTAATGTTACCTCTTTTGCAATTTGTAAAGCAATTGTAGTTTTTCCAGAAGACTCATTACCAAAAATTTCAGTAATTCTTGATTTAGGTATACCATCACAACCAAGTATTTTATCAAAGTTATAATTTCCAGTTTTAATTACTTCTATTGGTCTTTCCAAATCATTAATAGTAACAAAATCATTAGAATATTTTCTTCAAAGAATATCATTTAAATTAGTTTTCATATTATTCACCTCAATAATAATTAATGTAAATGATATGAATATTACTAATATTATTTATTAAGAATATTAAATAATAAATTTAAACTTATTAAACTTATTCTTTGTCTTTGTTCATTTCTAGTTAAAATGTTGTTTAATTTAACTTTATATAAATATATATTATTTATATATTTAATACCAACATAATATAAACCATTTGGTTTGTTTTCAATAGGATCAGGACCGGCATTTCCAGTAATTGATATACCAATATCGCAATGATTCTTTTTTACAGCATTTTTAACCATATAATATGCAGTTTTATAACTAATTGTTCCATGTTGATTCAAAATGCTATTTTTAATACCCAACATTTTATGTTTAGCATATAAACTATAAACTATATATCCACCAATATAAAAACTGCTTACACCATTATAATTAGCAATTGTATTAGCTAAATTACCACATGATGCAGATTCAATAGTGACTAATTTTAATTTACTATTTTTTAAGTATTCAATAATAATTTTTGCATCAATACATTTCATAATAAATTATTTTTTATCTTTTTTTAATTGATTTAATAATTTTACAAAATCATCAAATTGCATATAATTATCTACTTCTTCACCATAACGTCTAAAAGTAACATAATTATTGCTTTGAATTTCTTTATCACCAATTATAATTTGAAAAGGAATTTTAGATATTTGAGATTCTCTTATCTTCTTAGCCAATCTTTCTTCTCTATTATCCAACATAGCTCTAAAACCAAGTTCGATTAATTTATCATAAATATTTTGAGAATAATCTAAATGTAAATTATTATTTACAGGCATAATTACTATTTGATTTGGAGATAATCAAAATGGTAAGATACCTTTTGTTTGTTCTAATAACATTGATAAATATCTTTCATAAGTACCAATTATTCCTAAATGAACCATAACAGGACGTTCAGGTTTATTATTTTCATTAATGTATTCTAATTCAAATTTTTCAGGTAATAAGAAGTCTAATTGAATTGTAGAAACAGTTACGATATGACCTAATGAAGTTTTTACTTGAAAATCAATTTTAGGACCATAAAAAGCGGCTTCTCCAGCCATTTCAGTATATTCAATATTATTTTCAATTAATGCTTCTCTTAATTGACTTTGAGCTAATTCTCACATTTTAGCATTACCATGAAATTTTTCTTTGTTAGTTGGATCTCAGACAGATAAATCAACTCTTCAAATTTTAGTACCTAAACCATTGTGAGCATCCATAATTGCGTTATAGCATACATTCACTTCTTGTTTTATTTGATCAGGTCTACAAAAAATATGAGTATCTTCTAACACCATTTCTCTTACTCTTTCTAAACCAGTTAAACCACCTGATGCTTCATATCTATGTAAATTAGAATGTTCACATAATCTAATAGGTAATTGACGATATGAATGTAATTCATTTTTATAAACAATAATGTGATGAGGACATGTCATTGGTCTTAAAACTAATAATTCACCATCTATATCCATTACAGGAAACATATTTTCTTTATAATGGTCTCAATGTCCACTTGTTTTATATAAATCAACAGTTCCTAAAACAGGAGTCATTACAGGTAAAAAATTATATTTGCTTTGTAAATAATTGATATATTCTTGAATAGATTTTTTAATTTTAGTACCATTAGGTAATCAAATTGGTAAACCTTGACCTACTAAATTACTAAAAGTGAATAATTTTAAATCTTTACCAATTTTTCTATGATCACGTTGTTTTCTTTCTTCTAAAATTTGTAAATATTCATCTAATTCTTCTTGTGATTCAAATGCAACACCATAAATTCTAGTTAATTGATCATTTTTTGAATCGCCCCTTCAATAACTACCAGCAACATTTAATAATTTAAATGCTTTAATTTTATTCGTATTCGATACATGTGGACCACGACATAAATCAATAAAGTCTCCATTAGTATAAAAACTAATAACTTCATTATCATCTATTTGGTTGATTATTTCAGTTTTATATTTATTATTTTTATAAAAATTAAGTGCTTCTTTTTTAGTTTTAGTTTGTTTTTCAAAATTTTGAGCAGCACTAATAATTTTTTTCATTTGTTTTTCAATTTTTGATAAATCATTAATTGAAATTGGTGTATCAATAAAAAAATCATAATAAAAACCTTCTTCAATTGCTGGACCAATTGCTAATTGAACATTAGGATAGATTTTTTTTAAGCTAGCTCCTAAAACATGAGCTGCACTATGATTTAATTCACTATTAAATTTCATAATTGATTCCAATCTTATTATTTTGTTTTTGATTTTGTTGGTTTTTCTTCTTTTTTATCTAAAATTGTCTTTTGTGCTTGTAATTCTTGATCTAATAAATCTTGTTTTTCTTTCATTATCGTTTTTATAGCATTATTAATCATGGTTTTGATTTCTTTAGAATTATAAATTCAATTATATTCTTCAATTCTAATTGATTTATAACCACGATCTACAAAGAAATAGAAATTATCAACAGATTCAAGATATTCTTGTAAAGACATATCTTTTTTTCATTTATGAATTAATATTGCTAATTCAACTTTATTAGTTTTCTTATCAATAATAGCAAAATCCATAACTCTAGAACCAATATCATAATTATTAACTAGTTCTAATTCATTTTGTTTATCATATAAAATTGATAATAATCATCTACCAATTTCATTTTTAAACATACTTGATGAAGATTCATTAGTTGAAGTGTTGTCACTAATATTTTCTTTGTCATTGATACGGTCACAATATTCAAAGAAACTTCTTAAAACAACTGCATTAATGTTGTTACGGTTTACAGACATATCGCTTGCGCAAATTGATTTAACAATAATCATTTTTTGTTTAGCACGAGTAATTGCAACGTTTAAACGGTTAATACCGCCATCCATCATTAATGGACCATATGAGTTTCTAAATAAACCATCTAAACCAGGGGCAAATGTTGTAGATAAAATTACTAAATCACCTTCGTTACCTTGTACATTTTCAAGGTTGGTAATAATTAATTCATTATTACTTAATTTTCTATAAATTGGACTTGTAGAATTAACAAGTTTAAAAATTAAGGTTTCAATATATTGACTTTGTTTTACACCGAATGTAATTACAATAATTTTATTGTATTTATCAATATTTTCATTTAATAAATCAATTACTTTATGTGCTTCTACATCATTTACAGAGTCAACTGATACAGCATTTTTAACGTTAACAACATCAATACCAGATCCATTAATTCCATTTTTAGTAGCAAAATGTAATTTATGATCATAAACAAAATCATTACTAAATTGAATTAAATCTCTATGTTCAGAACGATAATGGTTTCTTAAATTATAACTAGATCATAATGACACTTTTGCTCTATCTAATAATGAATCAACTTGGTCATTATCAGCTAAATCATATTGACTTGAATTTTCATTAACACGTGATGAGAAAAATGAAGTAGGTTTCAATTGTTTGTCATCTCCGGCAACAATATTGTTTTTACAACGATAAACCAAAGGATATGAACGTTCAACAAACATTTGACTTGCTTCATCAAAAATACCATAATCAAACATACCTTTTTCAAGTGGTAATGTTTGAGCAACAAGTTCTGGTAAAGAAATTCAAATTGGGAAAATAACTGATAATTCTTTATAATAATGTTGAACAAAATCTTTAATTGATGAATTATTTCTAGAATTTCTTTTTGCAATACTAAATACTTCTTGCATTTTCTTTCATTCATCATCAGTTAATTTAGATATTACAGATTTCAAATATTCTATATATAATTCTTCTAAATGTTTACTTGCTTCTTTTGTTGCTAATGAAATTAAATTTCTATCTTTAGTAATTAATTTATTAACATCAACCATCATTAAATTATGGAATTTAACAATAATTTCTCTTTCATAATTAATAATAATTTTGAATTTATTAAACATTTCACCGTTTAATGAAGAAACTGGAGTTAATACATCAACATCTTCTTCATCAAAGAAAACTAAGTGTTTAATACCTAAGTCTTTAATATATGGTTTTAATAATCATTGGTTAGAATATATTATTACATTATTTTTATATATATAATCAATCTTAGATTTTATAAAATCTAAAATATATTTATATCTTGCATGTGGAATTTCAGCAAATGATTTCATTGCTTGGATTTTATTATAAATATCATTTGGTGTTAATTCAGATTTTGATTTAAATAAACTAAATTTACTAATTTTTTTAGAATTAAGAAAATTATTATATAAAATAACTTTTTTATCTTGATCAGCTTTTTCATATGTTGAAACAAAATCTAATAATTTATCATATTGTTCAATCATAAATTCAACAAAATCAGTATCATTTGCTAATTGAGGATAAGATTTTTTAAAATTTTGAACTGATAAATATTGTTTGATTAATAAATCAAAATTACTATTTAATAATGATTTAAATTCATTATCATTATTCAAATTATATTTTTCAAATAATAAATTTAATTTCTTTAAATCAGAATTAATAATTTTTTCGTTTTCAATAATGTATTCAAGAATATTATGGTTAATTTGTAAACTAATTAAATTAAATTTTTCTTTTTTCAAAGTTTTAACACTAATATTTTTATCTCTAATAGAGTGAGTTAACATAAAATCTCTATAATCATTAAATTTAGAGAAAAAATTGTCAGGATTAATAAAAGAATATTTATACATTAATTCTTCAATTTTTTCAATCATGTTTGTATCTTTAGTATATTTCAATAATTTCTTATCAATGTCCACATTAGAATCAACATATTGACTAAAAGTAGTGCCTAATGAGTCAACTGATTTATTTAACACTAATAATTCGTGAATGTATGATCTTAATTCTTTATGAGATTCTTGAACTTTTATTCATTCTTCAAAAGATTCAATTTTATTTTTTAAATTAATATTTTTTGCAACTACAACACCTTTTTCATTGTATCTAAAATTAATAATTTTGTCTCCAAGTTCAGCAATTTTGCTATAAAAGCTTTGTTTATCATCTAAATCATAAATAAATAAAGCAAATTTAGCAATTTCTTGTAAACGTTCATGTAATACATTTAATGCTGCTTTTTTTTCAGAAACAATTAATACTGATTTCAAATTAAACATCGCATTAACAATGATGTTTGCAATAACTTCAGATTTACCAGTTCCAGGAGGACCATAAATTAATGTATTTTGAGCTAATGAAGAACGGATTGCATATTTTTGATAAATATTCAATGGACGACCAATTTCAATTAATGATTGACCTTTTGTTTCTTCATTAATAAATCTAGTTTCAGAATATTCATTTTCACCAACGAATGGATCCACGTTCATTTCAACTAGTTTTTCTAGATTTTCTTTTAATGCACCACCACTTGGTTCATAAATTCCTAATAAGGCAGAGTCATATACATGAAAAGTAGTCATTTTTAAAATATCATTGTTTGAAAATTCAACAAATTCATGTTTATTAGTAGATTTGAATTCAACTTTTACTCCAGTATCTTTTGTTATTAATGCAATTAATTTTTTAACATCAGTAATTTTAGCAACATCATTAATAACTCAATTTAAAGAGTATTCTTTTTTTAATAATGTAAATAACTTTTCATTAACAACAAAATTAGATTTAATATGTTCAACAATAAAAGTACCACCATTATATGATAATTCAACTGGATATAAAATTAATGGAGCATTTAACAAAATACCGTGAGTAGTACAACCAACTACAAAGTTTGTAGCAATAAATAACGAATAAACACCAGTATTATCTAAAATATTTTTGTTTTGTTTAATAATAATGTCAAATTTTCTTTTTTGATCAAAAGATGAATTTGATATATTTTGGATAATTTTATTTTTAATACCATCAAAATCTTTATATAATTCATTCTTTTTAGCTTCTGAAATTGCTATATCATTATCATCTAAACAATTTAAAAAATCTTCAATGGTTTTTGTATTTAATAAATAATCATGAATATCTTTAGCATTTAAAGTTAAGTTTTTAAATGTTAATTGTTCATTTGGATCAATATAAAAAGAATATAAATCATTAAAATCAACAAACTTAGATATATCAATAGAGTATTTAGATAATTTTGATTTTATACATACATCTTTAGGGTTTGTTGAAGTTAAATTTGCTAATTTAATTTTAATAGCTCTATTTTTTTTAATATTGTTATCAATTAAAATATCATCAGAATTTTTTATTGAGCTTTTTTTAACAGTTTTTTTAGTTTCTTGTTGTGAAACTTTTGAAGTTGATTTTGTTGATCCAGTTTTTTTTGCTGCCATATTGTTTTTTTCTCCTAATCTAATGATATTTATATATCATATCCTAAATATTTTAACACTCTTATTTTTACAATAAATTTAAATCTTGATTTTTTTACTAATTTATTAATTTGATTAGTCAAATTTTTAGTATATAAATTAACATGATTGGTTTCATTTACTATATCTAAAAAATTAGTTATATCTTTTATAAATAAATATTTAGATGAAATATCTAAAAAATTATTTATTTCATTATTAGATTTAAATCTTGAAACAATAACATAATCATTATGAGAAATTTTATTTCTTAATTTTCTTAATATATTGCAAATTCATAAAAAAGAATTTACAGAAAAATTTTTATCAATATATTGACTAACTATTTGTTTTTGCAAACTTATGTCTAAATGTTCAAATAAATTAATAGTAGTACCAAATGTTCAAGATAAAGATAAAGATATAAATGGAGGTTTTATAACATTATTAACTTGCTTGTTAATATTAACTGTGTTGTATTCATTTAATAAATTTGAATCATTTAGTACATATAAATTTGTAATTAATTTTTTTCTTTCATCATATGAACACATCAATCAATCAGAATTATTAATATCTAAAATATAATCTTGATTTAAATGATATGTTTTCAATATTGTAGAAATTAATAACGAATTAAATTTTGTTTCGAAATCTAATATTGCTTCTAATAATGTAATTCCTATTTGTCTATCTAATTTGACTAATTTAATTAACTGATTAACACTAATTTTAAGGATCAATTGATTTGAGTTAGGACTTAATAATGATGCAGCATAACCATTTATTATTCTATAAAATCCATATTGATTACAAAAACTAATAAATTTTTTCTTATTTTTAATTTGAAAACCATATTGTTTTAATTTTGTAAAATCATAAATTTCATTGTTAATATTTTTTTTATTATCTAAATTCATTTTTGTTATTTCCAAATATAATTATAATGTAATTAATTAGGTTAATAATACATTATGATTATATTAGGTGTTGAAACAAGTTGCGATGAAACAAGTATGGCAATTATACAAGATGGAAATTTAATTGCATTATATACTAGTTCATCAGCTAATATACAATCAAATTATGGTGGTGTTGTACCAGAAGTAGCAAGTAGATATCATCTAAAAAACATTCATAATGTATTTAATGAAACATTAAAGCAAGCTAATGTTAAACCTGAACAGATAACACACATTGCGTACACAAATTGTCCTGGATTACCTGGGTGTTTGCATGTTGGAATTGTTTTTGCTAAAACATTGGCAATGATAATTAATGCACAATTAATTCCTGTTAATCATTTATATGGTCATATTTTTTCTCCATATATTGAATCAAATAAAGAACCTCAATTTCCAATGTTAAGTTTAGTTGCAAGTGGTGGCCATACAACTTTATATTATGTAAAAGATTATGAAAATATTTTAATCTTAAATGAAACTGTTGACGACGCAATCGGTGAAGTGTATGATAAAGTAGCGCGTGCTGTTGATTGAAAATATCCTGGCGGTCCAATTATTGATAATAATTATGATCCAAAAAAAAATAATATAAAGTTTATGCAACCAATGCCTGCAAATGCCCCATTTAGTTATTCTGGTCTAAAAACTGCAATTATTAATTATGTTCATAACAAAAAACAAAAAAAAGAAGAGTTTGATCCAATTGCAATAACAAGTTCATTTCAATGATTTGTTATCAATGATGTAATCAAAAAAATTAAATATATTACTCAAAAGACAACTAACATTAAATGTTTATCAATAGGTGGTGGGGTGTCTGCAAATAAATTATTGAGAAATGAAATAAATAAATTGGATTTTGAACAAATTGATATTCCACTATTAAAATATACTGGAGACCAAGCTGCAATGATTGCATATTATGCTTATAAATTAATTCAAATAAAAATTAATAAATAAACTTTTAAAATTTAAATATTAATTGATAATATTATAAAAAAATAAAAGTACAATATCATTATTTTATAAATGACATTGTACTTAATAATTCAATTTATGATATTAATGTAAATTAATTATTAATAACAACCTTAATACCAGGACCCATTGTAGATGAAACAGAAATGTTTTGAATATATTGTCCCTTAACAGTTGAAGGTTTTTTAGATTTAATTAAATTAATTAATGCTTCAATGTTTTCAACTATTTTATTTGGTTCAAAAGAAACTTTACCAACACACATATGAATATTACCATATGAATCAGTTCTATATTCAATACGACCTTTTTTAAATTCTTCAATAGTTTGAATAATATTAGTTGTTACAGTACCAGTTTTAGGATTTGGCATTAAACCTCTAGGACCTAAAACTTTACCAAAACGAGCTAATTGAGGCATCATTTTAGGAGTTGTAATAATTAAATTAATTTTATTAATCATTTTTTCAATATCAGGAATGATATCTGTACCACCAAAATAATCTGCACCAGCTTTTTTAGCTTGTTCACTAGTAATAGAATCATCAATAACTAAAATAGAAATCTTTTTTCCATTACCATTAGGCAAAGATATTGAACCTCTTAATTGTTGTTCAACTTTAGTTGTATCTAAATTTAATTTTATTGCAACATCAATTGATGAATCAAATTTAGTAAATGAAGTTTTTTGAGCTAATTTAACTGCTTCTTCTAATGGATAAATTTTGTTTTTATCTACTAATTCACATGATTTTGACATTTTTTTAGTTAATTTAGACATTATTTATTACCTCTTTTACTACAAATTGGATTAACACCTTCAATTTCAATACCCATTTGTTTAGCAGATCCGGCAATCATTCTTAACATCGCTTCTTCATCATATGCATTAGAATCAGTTAATTTATATCTTGCAATTTCAAGTGCTTTTTCTTTGCTAATTTTTGCAATTTTTTCTTTTTTAGAATCTTTAGCCCCAGATTTAATTTTTGCAGCTTCTTTTAATAACATTGTAACAGGAGTGGTTCTAGTTACATAATCAAAGCTTTTATCTTTATATGCAGTAATAATGGTTGGAATTACTTGTCCCATTCTATCTTTAGTTGCATCATTAAATTGTTTAGTAAACTCTGCCATGTTAATCCCAACAGAAGCAAGAGCTGGGCCTGGTTTAGCCTGACCACCAATTAAATTTAATTTAGCTATTCTTGTTATTTCTTTTGTTTTTGCAGCCACATGCAATACCTATCTTTCTTTTGAAGTATTCATTACGTGGTAAAAACGAGTAAACTCTACCACATGCTTTGTAAATAAAATATTTACTATAGAATTATATCATTTTATTTTTTTATTGATTGATTATTTTAATTAATTCAGAAATAAAGTCTAAAATTCTGGTAACTATTATGTAGTTTACCATCTCGTATATAAGCATTTAATGAACCGTATAATTCTCAAAAATATCTACCATATTCATAAACAATTATTGAGTTAAGTATTTTATCAAAATACATGTCAGGACTAAAATAACAATAAACATAAGATTCATATAATATCATTAATATTCAAGCAATATTGAGCTGTTGTAAATCAAGATAATATTAATGTTATAATAATTACTATTATTAATGTGGGGTTAAAATGATTACAATTGTTATCATTTGTTCAGTTCTTGCTGTATTATGCTTCATAATTGGTTTATTGTTGTCTAAAGCAGGATCAAGTAGTGGATTAACAAATATCACTGGACAAGATTTAGAAATTTTTAAAAAAACAAAAGATAGAGGATGAACAAAATGATTACAAGTAATCATGTTTATCTTTACTATTATTCTTGTTATTATAACTATAGTTATTTATTTTGTGGGTAAATAAAATGAATAACTTTGATATCAGATCTCTAATAATAAAAACAATAAAAGAAGATTATAAAAAGAAAATTCCAATTTATATATTAATAAAAAAAGTTAAATCAACTAATAAATGATTAAAACAATATCAAATTAATGATGTTGTTAATCAAATGTTACAAAATGAAGAATTAGTTAATATTTATAATGATGTTGTTGTATTAGGATATATTAATGCACCAAAAGATATGTCCAAAAAATATACTGGTACTTTACATATTAATAGTCTTGGTAATGGTACTATTATATGTATTGATGAAAATACAAATAATGAAATAAAATATTTTGTTCATAAAAAAAATATCTTAAATGCACTACATAATGATGTTGTTTGTTTTGTTAAATTACAAAAAGAACCTAACCCATTAAATCATCAAGAAGAAGTAGCTATTATTGAAGTAATAAAAAGAAACAAACACCATGTTTGTGCAATTGTAAAAAATGAAAATGGAATTATTGAATTAATTCCTTACTCCAATAAATTTTATTTAAAAATTAAATTTAACCAAATTAAACAATTTAAAAATAATGATGTATTACTATTGCATATTGATAAATTTAATAATGATAATGTTGAAACTAGTTTAATAAAAATAGTTGGAAATAAAAATGATCATAATACTGACATAAATACAATATTAGATGATAACGATGTTAAAGTTGAATTTAATGACAACATCATAAATGAAGCAAATAATTTGAAATTTCAAATTACTGATTTTGATTTAAAATATCGTAAAGATATTAGCAACAAAATCATTGTTTCTATTGACCCTAAAACATCTAAGGATATGGATGATGCAATATGTGTAGAAAAAAAAGGTGATAATTACTTATTGAACGTTAGTATTGCAGATGTATCAAGCTATATTCAAATGGATAGTGAATTAGATAATGAAGCGATTCAAAGAAGTACTTCAATATATTATTTAAACACTGTTATCCCAATGTTACCTTTTAATTTATCAGATAATTTGTGTTCTCTAAATCCTTATGAATTAAAAAAATGTATAAGTTGTGATATGTTATTTGATTCTAATGGAAATTTAATCAAATATGATGTATACCCATCAATTATTAAAAGTCATGCTAAATTAAATTATGATGAAGTTAATGATTATTTTAATAATGGAGTCAAAAACAATCAATATAATTCTGAATTATATAAATTATTAGACATTGCAAATGAATTACACCAAAAAATTAGAAAAAACAATATCAAAAATGGTTATATATCATTTAATATTAAAGAACCTAAAATAATTGTTGACAACAACAATAAGCCGATTGATGTTATTATTAAACAACAAGGTGAAGCGCAAAAAATGATTGAAGATTTTATGATTAGCGCAAATGAATGTGTTACTTTATTTGCTAATAAAAATAAAATTCCATTTATATATAGAATTCATAATAAACCTGAATTAAAAAAATATAATAATTTTTTAATTGAAACAAAAAAATTAAATATTAATTTAAAGTTTGATTATAATTCTTTAAATCCATTATCATTAAGTAATTTATTAAATGAAAATAAAATTAATATAAATTATGAAATTCTTAACAAAATCGCATTAGGGATGATGAATAAAGCAAAATATAGTTTAGATAATATTGGTCATTTTGGATTAGCATTACAAAATTATACACATTTTACTTCACCAATTAGAAGATATGCTGATTTAATTGTTCATAGATTATTATGAGCATATTGTTTTGCTCCTGATTTTTATAATAATGAATATAAAAATAAACTACATGAAAAACTAAATTTAATTATTGAACAATGTAATATTAATGAACAAAAACAATTAAATGTAGAAAGAGAAATTAATGGTTATAAATTCGCAGAATATATGGAAAACAAAATTGGACAAATATATGATGGTTATATAAGCGCTGTTCTTCCATTTGGTTTTTTTGTAGAATTAGAAAACACTGTTGAGGGTTTAGTATCAATAAAACAATTGGATGATTTTTATGAATATAATGAAAATACATTGTCGTTAGTTGGTAAAAAAACTAATAATCAATTTAATATTGGTCAAAAAGTTAAAATAATGGTTCAATCAGTAAACAAAGAATTATCTCAAATTGACTTTAAATTAATTAATAATTAATTATTATAAATAATACCTTTTAATTTTGTCATTGATAAAATTGCATATTTAACGCCTTGTGTGCCTAGACCTGAATTTTTGATACCCATAAATGGAAATTCATCTGGTGATCTAGATGATGATTTGTTAATATTAACTGTTCCACATTCTAATTGAGAAGCAATATTATTTGCTAAATCAATATTTGAAGTAAATACTGATGCTTGTAAACCATATTCGGAGATGTTAGCATATTTAATTGCATCATTTATATTTTCAAATTCAATAATAGGTAAAATTGGTCCAAAAGGTTCAGTATTAACAACTTTCATATCAATAGTGACATTATCTAATAAAATTGGTCATACCAAATTATTTTGACGTTGAATTTTTAATATTGAATTTGCACCTTTTGAAATAGCCTCATTTGCTAATTCAATTATATAATCAGCTTTTTCATTATTTATTAATGGTGTTATAAAACAATTATCAAGCGGTGAACCGACAGATAATTTTACAATTTTAGATTTAATCATATTAACTAATTTGGTATGAATAGATTTATGAACAAAAATGCGTTTAGTAGCGGTACAACGTTGGCCATTGAATAATAAACTTCCTTTAACTATTTCATCAGCAGCTAACTCAATGTTAGCATCATCACAAACAATTGCAGGATCCATCCCCCCTAATTCTAATACAAGTGGTATTTTGTTACATATTTTAAAAATATGATTACCAACCTCACTACTACCTGTAAATGAAATCATATTAACATATTTATGTGTAACTAACAAATCTCCAACTTCATTTCCATAACCTACTACACAATTTACAACACCATTTGGAAACTTCGCCATTAAAAATAACTTACTAATTTCAGCTCCAATTGCACTACCATTAATAGCAGGTTTATAAACTACTGTATTACCGCTAATTAATGCAGGAATTATTTTTGTTAATAATAAATTAAATGGATAATTAAATGGAGCAATTGCTAATACTACTCCTAATGGTTCTAAAATAAATTTTCCAACTTTATTTTTAACATGATGAATTTTTTCATCGATTATTAATGGATTGTTAAGCATATGTTCATATTCATTAATAGTTTTGTCCAAGTATTCCATCGTTCTAATAATTTCATTTTGAGAATCCTTCTTGGATTTTGCAATTTCATTAACAATAATGTCTGTTAAATGATCTAAATTGTCTAATACTAATTGTTTAAATTGTAATAATAATTTCTTTCTATATTCAAAAGTTGTTTTGGACCACTCTATAAATGCATTGTGGGCTGCATTCATTGCATTATTAACTATAAATTTTGGATCAAAATAAGGCACAGAAGCATAATCAGAATTAGTTATAGGAGATTTTATATAAATTTTTTCACTTGAATCAATTAATGATCCATTAACTAAGATAGGTAAATTATTCATATATATCCTTATATATCAAATAATAACGAGTGTACATTATGATATTTATTCACAATATAGCAATAATTGCAATTATTATAAGATACTAATTTTATAATAAAAATATCATAATATACTTTTTTTGTTTCATTATATAAATAAATTGTTGCCTCTAAATCATTAATTATAACTATACATTTATGATTAGAGCTTATATTATTAATATTTGTATTGTAAAATTTAATGATTTCTGATTCCAAATTAAAATTTAAATTAGGGTATAACAAACAAATATAGTCAATACTGCTCTTTAAACAAAAATGACATTTGTCAACAATTTTTGTTAATGATTCACTGTTCATTTTTGAATCATCAATTTTTACCAAAATTTCTAATTGTTGGAAAATACTATTATCACTTAATGTACATGAATTTAATAGTAAACCATAATTTGAATCAAAATCTTGTGCAATATTAATCATATATAAAAAATAATTATTACAAATTCTATAATTTTTGATATTGGATAATTCAAGTGATTGTTCATCAAAATTATTTGTAAAAATTTTGGGTTCAATTTTTATTAAATTTAATTGGAAAGATAAAGTGGCTATTAATGAATTTAATAATTCATTTGTAGATTTATAAAAATTATATTTTTTAACATCCATATAAATCTCCTTTAATTATAAATATATAATTATTTTTTGGTTTTTAAGTAATAATTATATAAATAAATACACCCTGAAATGATTGATAATAATAAACTTGTATAAATTAATAAATTTTGAATTAATCAATAATACAAACTGTTAGAAGAATATGATGATCCAATTAACATCAAGATTATGATTCCAATCATTAAATTTATAGTTTTTAATTTTCCTCATATATTTGCCGCAATAACAATATTATTTTTTGATGCAACCATTCTTGTGCCATCAATAATAATATCTCTAATTAAAAAAATAATAGGAATCCAAATTGGTAATAAATTATTAATAGGTGCAGCTAAACAAAATAAAGTAGAGTTTGTTAAAATTTTATCAGCAATTGGATCTCAAAATTTACCAAAATCACTTATTCAATTATATTTACGAGCTAAAAAACCATCAAGTGCATCAGAAATTGCAGAAACACAAAACAAACATAAACCAATAATGATATTTAGTTTAATGTCTATATTGGTATTTTGGAAATTAATTTTATATACAACAATATTAAAATCAACTAACAAAACAGGAATTATTATTATCGCTAAAATAATTCTTAAAATAGTTAAATAATTAGGTATATTTTTTTTAGAAAAAAAATTATTTAAAAGCATATATTAAAAGTTTAATAAACCATGAGATCTAGGGAATGGAATTGCATCACGAATATTATTAATACCAGTTAAATACATAACTAATCTTTCAAATCCTAAACCAAATCCACTAGACATATAATATCCATATTTTCTTAAATTTAAATATCATTCTAATGGTTCAATATCCATTTTTAATTCATTACATCTATTTAACAATTTATTGTAATCATCTTCCCTTTGGGAACCGCCAATTAATTCACCTATTCCAGGTACTAATAAATCTGTAGCAGCAACAGTTTTTTTATCAGAATTTTGTTTCATGTAAAACGCCTTAATATCTTTTGGGTAATTATATAAAAAAACTGGTCCTTCAACTATATTTTCACAAATATAACGTTCATGCTCACTAGCTAAATCCATACCAAAATAAATATTATTATCTTCAAACTTATGACCATTATTAACTGCATCAGATAAAATTTTTATACCATCTTGATATGATAATTTAGTAAATTTTGAACTAATTAAATTTTCAATTCTATCTTTTAAGTTATTATCTAATTCATTATTAAACAATTCAATTTCTTTTTTACATGTTTTTTGATAATGTTTTAAAATATGTTTAATCATTTTTTCAGCAATTTTCATTAATTGTTTCAAATCACAAAAAGCAATTTCAGGTTCTATCATTCAAAATTCAGCAGCATGTCTTGCAGTATGTGATTTTTCAGCTCTAAATGTAGGGCCAAAAGTATATATTTTTTTAAATGCTTGTGCATATGCTTCACCGTGCAACTGACCAGTAACTGTTAAACAAGCTTTTTTGTTAAAAAAGTCTTCAGAATCATTTGTAGTTACAAAGAAAGTTTCACCAGCCCCTTCTCCATCATTAGATGTAATAAGCGGTGTAGCAGTTCATACATATCCATTTTTATGAAAAAAATCATGAATTGCAAAAGCAATTTCACTTCTTGCTCTCATTACTGCATTAAATAATTTTGTTCTAGGTCTTAAATGAGCAATGTCACGTAAAAATTCTAATCCGTGTTTTTTATTTTGAAGTGGATATTGTTCATCACATTGTTTTAATAAAGTAATTTTTTCAGCAACAATTTCAAATGGTTGTTGGGAATTAGGTGTTAATAATATTTTACCTTTTATATATATTGCAGCACCTAATCTAATTGAAGAAACTTCATCAATATTATTAATATTTTCTTTTTTATAAACAATTTGAACTCTATCTAAATCTGTACCATCGTTAATTGATAAAAAACCAATATTACCATTAAATCTATTGTTTCTAACAAAGGCTTGTAATTCAATTGTTTTATTTTCATTTTTTTTATAATTAACTAATAATTCTTTAATTTCCATCATAATAACATACCTATTGAATATATAAATAATAAAAAGTGTACCTTTTTAACAAGATACACTTATTTATATAAATATGTATAATGTTAAAAAGATAAATAAATTTACTTATTATTCATTTTATTAAAAATTTCAGACAAAGAAGATGCTAATTCAATTAATTCATCTCTTTGTTTATCAATATTATTTAATTCTTCGTCAGATAATTTAAATAATTTCATACTTTTCTCCTACTATATTACTTATTATATAATTTTAATTGGCCAATTTTATCATTTTTTTCTCAAGATAAATTTAAATCATTTCTACCAAAATGTCCATATGTAGATGTTTTAAAAAATGGTTGATTATATAAATCTAAATTATTAATAAAATCATTTACTTTTAAAGAAAAGGTCTTCTTAATAATTTGAATTAATTCTTCATCTGATAATTTTGAAGTATTAAAAGTATTAACATTAATAGAAATTGGTTCGGGCATACCTATTCCAAATGAAAGTTGAATTTCACATTTTTTAGCTAAACCACTTGCGACAATATTTTTAGCAATATATCTTGCAAAATATGAAGCGCTTCTATCTACTTTTGAAGGATCTTTACCGCTAAATGCTCCACCACCATGTCTAGAATATCCGCCATAAGTGTCAACAATAATTTTTCTACCAGTTAAACCTGTATCACCAACTGGTCCTCCAATAACAAAATTACCTGATGGATTAACAATTTTATTAAAATCTAAATTTAAATTATATTCTTTAGCTAATTCAATCATTTTTGATTCAACAAATGATTTAATAGTTTGATATGGGGTTTTATCTTGATGTTGTACTGATACTAACATAGTGTCGATACGAATATTATTCTTATCAGTATAATCAATAGTTACTTGAGATTTCATATCAGATTTTAATCATGAATTTTCTTTACTCAATCTTGATAATTCAATTTTTTGAACCAATTTATGTGCCAAAACAATAGGCAAAGGCATTAATTCTTTTGTTTCATCACATGCAAAACCAAAAACAATCCCTTGATCACCAGCACAAATTTCATTATTTGATTTAAACACAGCGTGGTTAATATCAGATGATTGTTTGTTTATATTAGATATAATGGTAAAGTCAGATTCATTATATCCTAATGGAAATAATACATTTCATGCCTCTTTAACAACATCTACATATGCATTAGTAGTGATTTCACCACCAATTACAATTAAACGATTAGAAGCAAAAACTTCACACGCAACTTTACTATTTTTATCTTGTTGCAAGCATTTTTCTAAAATTAAATCAGATATTTGATCACAAATTTTATCAGGATGACCAGGTCCAACAGATTCAGATGTAAATAAAATTTTTTCCATAATTTAAATAAGTTTAATAGCAGATTCTAATGCTAATTTAATCATATTAGTAAATGAAGTTTGACGCATATCAGGACTTAATGCATCACCTGTTACCAAAGAATCGCTACATGTTAAAATAACTGCAGCAGATTTATTCAACATTTTTGCATTTACAAACAAAGCAAATGATTCCATTTCAACACATTGTGCATGTGTTCTCTTAATAATTGAATCTAATTTTTCATTAGAGTAAAAAACATCAGAAGAATGACAACGAACTACATTTAAAGGTAAATTGTTTTGTTTTGCAACATTAATAATAAGATTATTAACATTTTCAGAAGGGTAAAATACATCATCATTATAGTTATTTAATAATTTGGCATATGTAGATTCACTATATGATTCTTTAACTAATATTAAATCACTAATATTAATTGAAGAAGAATATGAACCTGCTGAACCAATTCTAATAATGATATCTACATCATAAAATTTAAACAATTCATATGAATAAATACCAATAGATGGATTACCCATACCATGAGCCATTATTGATACTAACTTACCTTTATATTCACCAGTATAACAATAAGTTGATCTAATATCATTAACTAACTTAACATTATCTAAAAAATTTTCAGCAATTCATTTAACTCTTAATGGATCGCCGGCCATTAAAACAACTTTTGCTATTTCACCTTTTTTTGCTCTATTATGTGTTGTCATAAAAATTACAAATAAATAAATTATTGTTTTTTGTGAAAGAAACTTGTTAAAGCAATTGAAGAAATACCTTCTAAATCTCTACCTTCAATTAATGCTAATGAAGCACCACCACCTGTAGAAATAAAACTAAATGAATTTTCCATACCTAATTTTTCAGCAGCAGCAGCAGAATCACCACCACCAATTACTGTAAATGCACCAGCATTTGTTCTTTCTGCAATTGATTTGCAAATTTCATTTGTTCCTTTAGTATAATTATCAAATTCAGTTACACCCATAGGTCCATTTCATAAAATTGTGTATGAATCATTAATTTGTTCAACAAATTCATCAATTGATTTTTGGCCAATGTCAAGACCCATTAAACCTTTTAAACCTTCTTCTTGAGTTCTATATTGTGGTTTTAAATCAGCAAATTTTGGTGAACACATAAAATCAGAAGAAATACATAATTTATCACCATATTTTTCCATTAATTCTTGAGCAACTGGAATCATATCTTTTTCAACTAATGATAAACCAACATCAAAACCTTTTGCAGCAGCAAATGTATAAGCCATACCACCAGAAATAATAACTTTATCAGCAACACCAATAATAGATTCAACTGCTTTTAATTTATCACTTACTTTTGCACCACCAAAAATTACTAATAATGGTTTTTTAGGTTTTTCAATTACACTTGTAAGAGTATTTAATTCTTTATCCATTAAAAAACCAATACATGATTTTTTAGTAAAACTACCAATTCCAAATGTTGAAGCGTGTTTTCTGTGAGCAGCGCCAAAAGCATCATTACAATAAACATCACATAAACTTGATCAATATTGAGATAATTCATTATCACAACCAGATTCAAGGTTAATTAATTCACCTTCTCTACTAATGTCATTGTAACGTGTGTTTTCTAAAATGATAATATCTCTACTTTCCATATTGCGAATTTCTTCTTCAACAATTTGTCCTTTATTATCAGTAATAAATTTAATTTTGTTTATATTACTATTAGCTAATTTGTTTGCAAGTTCTCTAGCAACAGGTAATAAAGAAAATTTTCCAGACTTAATATCATTAATTGATTTGATTCTACCAAAATGAGATAAAATAACAACTTTTGCATTTTGATCTAATAAATAATTAATTGTTTGTAAAGATTCATCAATTCTTTTTGTTGATGTGATTTTTTTATCAATAACAGGAACATTTAAATCTAAACGTAATAATACAGTTTTGTTTTTTACATTTGTACTAGATAATCTAAAAATTTTTTTGTAATTCATATTTATTTACACTCTTTTAATCAGAAATAATTTATTTAACATTAATATATTTTATATTAAAAGTTTTCATAATTAATAAATATTTATATAATTTTGCCGTTATTTTTGATAAATTCCCGTAAATCTTGATTATTAATATGATCATTATCCTTATCTATAAATCATAAATCAAAACCACTACCGTTTAATAATGATACATAAAAATTATTATATGCATGTTTCATTTTTTCATTATTGTATATTTTTGTTCTTAAAAATTCTTTCATTGCATCTCTTTGTGTAAATCCCTCCATTGGACAACCACAAGGAACAACAGGAATATCTATTTTTTTAGCAGCTTTTTTAATGCTATCTTCTCTAGACAATATTAATGGTCTAATAAATTCAATATTAGAACGATCTAAATACATTTTAGGCTTAAAAGTAGCAATCCTACCTTCATTAATCATATTCATAAATAAAGTTTCAATTGCATCATCAGCATGATGACCCATTGCCACTTTATTACATCCATATTTTTTTGCTGCATCAATTAATGCAGCTTTTTTCATTTTTGAACATAACGAACATTGAATTTTATTTTTTTTCATATTAGCCTTTAGAATTTCGCCAATATCAGTTTTAACAACCATAAAATTAATATCCATTTTTTTTCAAAAATCAATAATTGGATCATAATCTATTGCACATAAATTCATTTTTAAATGGATACCTATGACTTCGATATCTCAATTATAATCTTGTTTTAAACGTTTTTTATATAGTGCCATAGCATATAACAAAGTCATGGAATCTTTGCCGCCAGACACACCGATTGCAATCTTGTCTCCATTATTGATCATTTTAAAAATTTTATTAGCTTGGATTATATTACCTAGTATAGTTCTCATATTAATATATTAATATATAATTTTATGTATGGAAAAAATAAGATTAGATATTTACATATTAAAAAAATTTAATTTAACAAGTAGGAATTATGTTCAAAAAATGATTTTGAACAATCGTATATGTGTAAATAATAAAATAATCGATAAAACTAATTATTTAGTAAATGAAAATGATGATATCAAAATTATTGATAATGAAAAATATGTATCTAGAGGTGGATACAAACTTGAAAAAGCATTAAAAGAATTTAATATTGACTTAAACAATAAAATTGTTTTAGATATAGGAGCATCAACAGGTGGGTTTAGTGATTGTTGTTTGCAAAATAATGCAAAAAAAGTATTTGCTTTAGATGTCGGAACAAATCAATTAAGTGCAAAATTACTTAATAATCCTAAAATCGTAAATATAGAAAAAACAAATATAAAAGATATTGATAAAGTTAAATTCAACTCAAACATTGATGTTATAGTTTGTGATGTAAGTTTTATCAGTTTAAAATATGTGTTTTCAAATATTAAACATTTAATTAATATAAATACAATAATTATTTGTTTAATTAAACCACAATTTGAATTAAATATTGAAATATTAAACAAAACTAAAGGAAAAATTAATAATCCTAAATATCATGATATGGCAATCGAAAATGTTAAGAAATACGCAGAAGAAAATAGTTTAAAACTTGTTAAAATAACAACATCACCAATATTAGGTGCAAAAAGTTCTAATAAAGAATTTTTAGGTTTGTTTAAACTTTGTTAAATAATTCAATATATATTCTTTTCCTTTTATTGTTAATGTCCTACCATTATTTAATCTACATATTAAACCTTGATTAATTAAATATGGTTCGATTTTATTTTCAATTGTATTTTTATCTATTGCAAGATTTTGGGATAAACAATTTAATCCCATAGGTTTGTTATTCGAATTATATAATAATTGCAAATAATTAACATCAATTTTTTCTAAACCAAATTCATATATACCCATATAATTTAATGATTTGTAAATATCAAAATTATCACCATCATATACCTTAAATTCTGCAATTCTTTTTAATAAATTTATAGCAAAACGTGGAATTCCTCTACTTCGATTAGCAATAATTTCTAATTCAATATCATTAATATTAAGACTATTTAACTCGCATAATTTTTGTAAAATTTGAAAAATATCTTTTGCATCATATTTTTCAATATAAAGTTTTATCGGAAATCTATCTATAAATGGTTGTGGTAATTTACTAATTAATGTAGTTGCGCATATTAATGTAAATTTTGGCAAATTAAGTCGTGTAAATTGTGAATTTAATTCTTTACCAATTTTTATATCAATAACAAAATCTTCAATAATCCCATAAAACATTTCAAAACATTTTGGATCAATCATATGAATTTCATCAATGAAAACAATATCATTTTCATTTACCATTGACATCATATCAATAACATCACTATATAAATTAATACTTGAACCATGTATATGATGAATTTTTCTATTTAATTCATTGGCGATTATGGTTGCTAAACTAGTTTTACCAATTCCTGGATATCCATATAAAATAATATGATCTAAATTTTCGTTATTATTTAAACATAAATTTACACTTACCTTTAATAAATTAACAATGTTATTTTGACCAATAAATTCACTAAATGTTTTTGGTCTTAAGTTTTGCACGTTCATTTTTAATATCTGAAATTAAAGTGTAAAATATGTCATTAAAATTATTTTGTATAATTTCATTCTTACGATTTAAAACAATTTTTGTTGCCAATTCTTTTGAATACCCTAAATTATTTAAAGTATTTATTGCTGATTTTATTTTTGTATTATCACCTTGTTCACATTCATTTAACTCTTTATTAGTATAATGTTTGATGATATTTTTAGCAATAGTTTCATTGATTTTATAATAATTTATAATTGAAACATAGTCATGTTCTAACGCAAAATGTTTTAAATCATTAAGCCCAACACTAATAATTTTTAATGCAGTTTTAATACCAATTCCATCAATTAAAATTAATTCTTTAAATGCAATTAATTCAACTAAATTTGTAAATCCAATATGATATTTCATTTCAAAATTTTTTTTATTAGCTAGATTACACTGATATATGTAAAAAAAATATTCATTACCAACAATATAATTAGTTGTTGATAATAAATATATTTCGCGGCACCCATTTACATTTTGTAAATAGATAAACTCTTTTTGTTTAAATATTAATTTACCAAAAAAACTATCTACCATATTTAAATTATTCCTCCATTAATACATAATGAAAAAATAATTTAAATTTACTTAATCTATACATCCAGATTTACTTTACAAATTTTACAATTAATAAAATCATTGTAAAGTCTATTTTCTAAACGATAATAATCAATCGAATTTGATTTTGAATAATATTTATATCTATTAGAAATTAATAATATAAATTCATCATAGTTTTGAAAATCATCAATATTATAAAATGTCTTCAATTGTTGATAATGATTTTTAAAATAATAATCAAAACCAAATTTAATTACATGTTCAAGAATTAATACATCTTTTTTAATGCAATTAATTAAGGCTAATTTATAACCAACATTATCATCTACAATATTTTTAAATAAAATTCCAGGTGTATCAATTAAATCAAAATTTTTATTAATATTTACTAAATTTAAATTTTTAGTAACTCCGGGTAAATTTTTAGATACTAAATGATTTTTATTTTTTAATAAATTTATCAAACTGGATTTTCCAACATTTGGTAAACCAACAACCATAATAACAAACTTTGGATTAACTAATCCTTTTTTATGATATTTATCAATTTTTTCACTCAAAATATTATAAAAAACATCAATAATTTTATTTCTATTATTATGTTTAGTATTTGTAATTATTAAAGAAGATTCATATTGTTCATTTAAAATAGACAGATCATTTTTTAAAGCTATTTTAACAATTGGTTTATTTTGTATTAAAGTAATCAATTCATTATTAGATGATGAATTGATACATCTTGCGTCAATGACTTCAACAATTAAATCAACATACTTAAGCTTACTCAATATATCTTGAGTCGCTTTTTTCATGTGTCCAGGAAATCAATTTATTTTTTTTAAATAATTCTTTTAATCTAGCAGATTTACCAGAACGTTGTCTCATATAAGAAATATATGCTCTACGAGTTTTACCATATTTTTTAACTTCAATTTTTTCAATTAATGGACTATGGATATCAAAACCTAATTCCACTCAAACACCATTAGATTCTTTACGAACAATAACAGTTTCGCTTGCTCCACTTCCTTTTCTACGTAATACAATACCTTCAAATTTTTGTATTCTGGTCTTTTTTTCTTCAACTATTTTATTTCAAACAACAATAGTATCACCGGATCCAAAATTAGGAATATCTTTTTTTAATTGTGTAGATTGAACTGTGTTCAAAATAGCACCTTTATTAATTTTTAATTCTGACATTATTTTTCTCCTTGTTTAATTTTTTTAAATATTTTTTATATAAATCCATACGAAATGTTTTTGTAGTTTTAATTTGATCATTTAATCTATATTTGTAAATCTCATTATGATTACCCGATAACAAAACTGAAGGTACTTTATATCCATCAAATTCAGCAGGTCTTGTATAAACTGAATAATCGAGTAAATTATTTTCAAAAGATTCGTCAATTAAACTATCACAATTAATAACACCATCAATTAATCTTATAACACTATCCGCAATCATCATAGAAGGTAATTCACCTCCAGTCATTATATAATCACCAATACTAATTTGATCATCTATATAATTAACTATTCTTTCATCTATTCCTTCATAATGCCCACAAATAATAATTAAATGCTTAACGTTCTTAGCAAATTTATGTGCAATAGACTGATTATATATTTTTCCTCTTGGTGTTAACAAAATAGTATATGAATCAGGTGTTTTTATATGTTTCAAGCAATCTACTATTGGTTGAACACTAATAACCATTCCAGGTCCACCACCATAAGGATAATCATCAACCTTCTTATGAATATTGTTGGAATAATCTCTAAAATTAATGACCTCTATTTTAATTTTATTTTTTTTAATAGCATTATTAATAATTGATGAATTAATAAAGCCATTATACATTTCTGGAAATAATGTTAAAAAAGTAATTTTAGATAATAGCATTATTTCTTCTTAGCGGTTTTTTTAGTTTTTGTTAATTTTGGATTAGGTTTTTTAGAATTAACAAATTCAGATCATATATTTTCATTTTTCAAAAATGATTTTACAGTATCAGTAGGTTGAGCACCATTATTTAATCACTTTAAAATTTCATCTTTTTTTAATGAAATAGTGTTTAATAATGGATTATATGTACCCAACAATTCTATATAAGCACCATTTGCTTTAGCATGAGAATCAGCCACAACAATACGATATGATGGCGATTTGTGACGTCCCATACGCAATAATCTAATTTTTACCAAAATAAAATCTCCTTTATAAATAAATATCTTTATTATTATAGATTATTTTTTAATAAATGTTAAGGTTTTTTACTTAACTGTATAAAATCACTTTATTTGTTTTCATAATCCAATATAGTGTTTAATCTCTTTAAATGTCTTTCACCTTCAAAATTAGTTGAAATAAAATTTAATACATTATTTAAATTGGTTTTTAAATTAAAATAATTAA
>CASDOM010000007.1 GCA_949282435.1 uncultured Ureaplasma sp. | reverse complement strand
GGTCGTTTGCAAACTAACGAACAGTTAATGGATGAATTAGTCAATATTAAAAAAACATTTCATCCTGATGAAATATTTTTAGTTGTAGATGCAATGGCAGGACAAGATATTGTTAATGTTGCTACTGAATTTAATAATTATTTAAAATTAACTGGATTAATAATCACTAAATTGGATTCTGATGCAAGGGCAGGTGCTACATTATCATTAACATCAATTTTAAATGTTCCTATTGTATTTACTGGTGTTGGTGAAAAATTAAATTCATTAGATGTTTTTCACCCTGACAGAATGGCAAATAGAATTTTAGGATTAGGTGATATCATGACTCTTGCAGAAAAAGCTGCAGATGTTTATGATGAAAAACAATCTAAAAATGCAATGCAAAGAATGCTATCTGGAAAAATGGATTTAGAAGATTTAATGAAGCAAATGCAACAAATTAATAAACTAGGTTCTATTTCATCAATTTTAAAAATGATGCCAACCAAATTAAACAATAAAATTAGTGAGAATAAAATTAATGAAATGGAAGAAAAAATGAAAATTTGAAAAATTTTATTATCTTCAATGACATTAAAAGAAAGAAGAAATCCTAAATTATTAAAAAAACAACCTAATAGAAAACTTAGAATTATTAAGGGTTCAGGAAGAAAGATGGATGAATTAAATAAATTATTAAAACAATGAGAAGTGTCTAGAGATAAAATGGCTGAAGCTGGAAAAATGCTTCAATCAGGTAAAAATCCATTTGGAAAAAATGGATTTAATATGTTTTAACGTAGTAACAAATTAATTTATATTATTAATTTACTTTTTTATAATATAATACATATTAAGTTGTATATACAAGTTATAAATGAGGTAAATATGATAAAAAAAATGGCTTGATTAATTCCTACAATTTTAGCTGGTTCATTGGCGGTTGGGGGCGGAGTTGCTGCTGGTTATATTGTAAATTCCAACTCTACATTTCAAGAATTAAGAAAATATACTGCCTTACCATCAAAAGCTGACAATGATGGAATAATTCAATCATATTTATCATCTGCTGTTAATGGTTCTAAATTATTATCTTTACCTGGTTTTACACATACTACACCATTAACACAAGCTTTATCAACAACTAGTAATGAAAACTCTGTAATTTATAAATATATGAATAATTTAGGTTTTTTATTATTAGATGATAAATATGGTTTTCCTATTTTTAATAAATCAAATCAATTAGATAATTCTGTTTCACAACCAATATGATCTACTCATGTTGCTAGCGCTCAATTTAGAACTGATTTAGGATCTTTTATAGTAGGAATAGCGTTAGGTGAATTTTTAAATGAATATCAATATTATTTCACATCAAATGATAATAAATTAACTTATGGAACATATGGTGGTGATAATTTTAGTTCTGTAACTGGTTATATGGGTGGATTACAACGTGGTATTGAATGATTTAATACATATATTGTTCCTTATGCTCATCTTGAAAATGGTAATCCATATAAAAATGTTGAACAAATTTTTGTTGGTGAAAGTTATGGTCAGAATTTTTCAGGTACATTTAACAGTAATGAGACTAGTAAGGCTTTAATTAATAATTTTTTAGATAAAAATGTAGATGCATTGATGCCGGTTGCTGGTGATCAAACTGCTCAAGCAACTTCATTAATTAAACAACGTAATTTACGGACAATAGTTATTGGTGTTGATTCAGCTAATGAATTAGACACTAATAGTAATTTAAATTTGTATACTAGTGGATATGAATCTGTAAATGGTTCAAATAAAATTGGTGGAACAAACAATATTATTCAATTTTCTTCTTTAAAAAGATTGGATCAAATTACACCTTTAATTGTTAATAATATTAATAATGGTAAAGTGTTACCTGATGGTGATGAAACTATTGGTGGTTTAGGTTATCATTCTCTTGGTACTGTAGAAAATAATTCAGTTGGAATTAGTGAAGCAGGTTATCAATATTTTATTCGTGCAATGAAGATGTATGTTGCATCATTTAATGTTGATCCTGACACACCACCAGAATCATTTAGTTCTAATCAACAAAATGTTGTAAGTCCTGATTATATCACTCAAATATTTAAAGTTCCAAATGATGATGCGAATATTAACATACCAAATACTGATGAATATAAGCAGTACTACACTGATGAACTTTATAAAAAGTATGTAAATGTAATTGTAAAAAATGACACTTTTATTGCATTAAATGATTCTGTAAATAAAGAATATAAAATTTTAAATGGTTCTATAAAATGTTTATATACTGATTTACCAAATACTGGTAGTCAAATGATGCCTCTAAATATTGATGAATTAGATTCTTGATATGATAATACTTATAAAAACTCTTCTAGTTATTCATCTTTAAGTGAATCTGATCATTCTGCAAGATTAAATTCATTAAGACAATGATTTCAAACTAACAATCAAACAGTTAATGTACGTAAATCATTTAACTTGTTAAATGCACTTGATTCAGATGATTGAAAAGATAACAATTCAATAATTAAAATTGCATTGAATTCTCCAACTATTGCATTAATGGATAAATCATTTAATGAATCAGCATTTAATGGACTTATTTTATATTGAAAATCTAAAGGTATTAATATAAAAGTTTAGGGGTAATGATATGGAAAATAATAAATATGCAATTGAAATGATAGATGTTACCAAAACTTTTTTAAATGGTAAAGTAGTTGCAAACGATAAAATTTGTTTAAGAGTTAAGCAAAATGAAGTTCATGCAATTGTTGGTGAAAACGGTGCTGGTAAATCTACATTAATGTCAATACTTTTTGGTATTTATCAACCTGATTCAGGAATTATTAAAATAAATGGTGAACAAGTAAATTTTACATCTGCAAAAGATGCTGATAAATATAAATTAGGTATGGTTCATCAACATTTTAAATTAATTGATGAATTTACAGTTTGAGAAAATATTATTTTAGGTAATGAAAACGCAAATTTATTAGGTGTTATTCCTATTAATAAAATTAAACAAAGATTAAATGCAATTATTAAGCAATATGATTTTAAATTAAATATAAACAAAAAAGTTAGTGAATTAACAGTAGGTCAACAACAAAAAACTGAAATATTAAAATTATTGTATCATAATTCTAATATTTTAATATTTGATGAACCAACTGCGGTGTTGTCTCAAGATGAAATTGTATCTTTTTTAAAAATGATTAAAAAATTTAAAGAAGAAGGCAAAACAACTATTATTATTAGTCACAAATTAAATGAAATTAAAGAAGTATCTGATAATGTGACAGTTATTAGACATGGTAAATTTATTGGTGAATGTGATCCAAAAACTAAATCAATTGATGAAATTGCAGAAATGATGGTTGGTAAAAAATTAGTTCAAGTAAAAAATGAATACAATGATATTTCTAATAATCCAATTGTTTTAAAAGTTAAAGATTTAGATGTTTATAAATTATGAAAGAAAAACAACTCTGTATCTAAATTTAAAAATTTTATTAATAAAAAAAGTGAATTAAATTCTGAAAAAATTAGCTTTAATATTCATAAATCAGAAATCTTTGCAATTGCAGGTGTTGAAGGTAATGGTCAAAGTGAACTTGCACTTGCGTTATGTGGAATGTTACCTAATGGTCATGCAAGTATTAAATTAAATAATATTGAATTAAATAATAAAAGTGTTAAATCAAGAATTAAATTAGGTGTATCAAGTGTTCCTGAGGATAGACATAAGCACGGATTAGTTTTAGATTTACCTATTTATATGAATGCAGTATTAGATAGAATTGATGACAAAAAATTTAATAAATGAGGAATAATAAAATCCTTGGCCGTAAAAAAAGAATCTTCAAAAATCATTCACAAATATGATGTTAGAGGTACAACAAGAGGAACAACTATTTCAAGATTATTATCTGGTGGTAACCAACAAAAATTAATTATAGGTCGGGAAATGGAAAAACCACATGAGTTATTAATATTAGTTCAACCAACTAGAGGTATGGATCTAGGTGCAATTAATTCAATTCATGAACAAATATTAAAAGAAAAGGCACAAGGAAAATCAATATTACTTATTTCATATGAATTAGATGAAATATTATCTTTAGCAGATACAATTGCAGTTATGCAAAACGGTAAAATTTTAGATTGTAAACCAGCAAAAATAATGACTAAGCAAAAAATTGGTCAATTAATGGTAGGAATGGATTAAATATGAATTATTGAAAATTAAAAACTAAATTAGCATTTGATTCCTTTCTTTATTCAAAACAAAGAAAGTCAGCATCTAAAAATATTATTTGTGTAACTATATCAATTGTTTTAGCAATAATACTTGCATTATTAGTATCAACAATAATTGGTTATAATCCTATTAACATTTTAGAACAATTATTTACTACAGGATTTATTAATTATAAGGCATTAATTATCAACATCGTTGTATTGGGAATTGGTGGATTAGCGTTCTCTTTTGCATTTAAAGCTGGAATATTTAATATTGGAATGAGTGGTCAACTTTTAGGTAGTGGATTAACAGTATTAGTTGTTTCTACTGCACTTCAAAATGTTAATTTTCCAAATGGTACTGGTCAATTATTTATGTTATTAATTGCAATAACAACTGGTGGATTTATTGCTTGCATAATTGGTTTATTAAAAGTATATTTTAATGTTAATGAAGTTATTAGTGCAATTTTATTAAATTGAATTATTTTCTTTTTTGCAAGATTAGTCATTGATAATTATTATTCACCCGATGGTTTATTATCACAATCTAATAATATTCCATCACAATTTAGATTTATAGATCCATCATTAGGCGGTTGATTACCTGCTTTAATTATTTTTTTAGTTTTAGTTGGAATAATATTATTTATTACTAAATTTACAGTATTTGGTCATAAAGTTAGTTCTGTTGGTTTTTCAATGTCTGCTTCAAAATATGCAGGTTATAATGTTCATTTAATTCACATTTTAACAATTAGCATTTCTGGTGCTATAGCTGGAATTATGGGATATATATTATATACATCTGGAGACACACCTGCCATTCCAATTTCATCTTCAATTGATAGTATACCTGAGCAAGGTATGAATGGGATTGTTATTGGTTTAATTGCTATGAATAATCCAATTGCAATTATGCCTATTGCCTTTTTAATTGGTTTATTATCTTCTTCTGCACCATATTTAGATGTTCCATCAACTTTTCAAAATTTAATTATTGGTTTAGTAATATTGGCTAGTGCAATGTTTGTTATTTTATTAAATTACAAACCATATATTTATATTAAAAAATGATTTTATGGTTTGTATGCACCAAAATATTATTCAACATATGAAAATGAAATGGAAGCATTAATATCCAAATATACATTATTAGCAAATGAAAAATATAATAAAAATAACAAACAAAATCAACAAATTATTAATCATTATCAATCTATAATTAATGATTCAAAAACTTCTGTTCATGAAAAAGATATAGCAAAATGAAAATTAAATTGCATTTTAAATAATAATAATTTTGATCAAAGTTCATCTTTGTATGAAATGTATATAAAACACAAAAAAGAATTCTTAGGTCAATATAAAAAACATTTATTAATTTTAAAAGCTACAAAAATATTTTTTCCAGAAATTGAAGCAAAAAATATTTATAATATTAAAAAATCTAATTATGAATTACAATATTTAAAATATAAAAAACATCAAAATACTAAATTAGATAAATTAAAATCAAAATTAAAGTCATCTAATTCTGTTGAAATACAAAATAAAATAAAAACTATTGAAAAAAATATTTTATTAGAAAATAATAAAAAAGAAAAATGAATCAATGACGCACAATATAAAATTAGTCAAAGATACAATCAAAAATCAAAAATTGTTAATAAACAACAAAAACTAAATGAATATATAAAATGTGCAAATAAATTAAATATTGATCAAGAACAAAAACAATTATTAATTAATTGATTAAATGATTCATATTTAGAATCAATTGGTAAAAAAGTAGGAGGAAAATAAAATATGTCTATTGATAATATTCTTAATCTTACTTTTATGTTTGCAACAATATT
>CASDOM010000006.1 GCA_949282435.1 uncultured Ureaplasma sp. | reverse complement strand
CCAACAGGTTTATTAACAACAATAATATTTTCATCCTCATATAAAATATTCAATTTTGCATTTACTGATAATCATGATTTATCATTGGAATCTAATTTTAATGAATCTAAATTGTAGTAAATTTTAATAATATCATTTAATTGTAATCGATAATTAAAAATAGTTTTTTTATCATTTACTTTTATTTTTTTAGTTCTAATTAATTTATAAATTAAAGACTTTGTTAAACCCAAATTAACATTTAACAAAAAATTATCCAAACGAATATTAACATCATTATTTTTAACAACTATTTCTAACATATATATTTAATTAATACATTTTCATATTCATGGTGTTGATCAATAATTTCATTATATTTTTTAATAATATCATTAATCATTTCATTAGTAATATTTTTATGATTTTTTTTAGTTAAAAAATTATTTAAATTAACATATTGAAGCTTACAATATGATTTTAATACATTATAAATAATTTCTAATAATTGTCTTAATTCTTTCTTACTAATAAAGACATAAACATTAGATGAACTCATAAATGATATTAATTGAACTAATATAGGTTTTAATTCATCAATGTATAATTCTTTATAAATATATTCATTACTAGAATTCATATTTTTGTAAGGATTATAAAAAGAATATTTTTTATTATTATAATAAAATTCTAATACATGAATATAGTGAATATGTTTTTTAAAGGGTTTTAAATAAATTGATTTTAAATTAATATATGATATTAATAATTTATTAGGTGAATTTTGAATACAAAATGAAATTGAATTTGATTTTTCAAATTGGCAAAAAGACTCATGCATTGGTGTCATCCATCTAGGAATAAAAAAAGCTAGCATGCACATTTCATTAATTTCCAAATCACTCATATGATTCATATTAAAAAATATATATTTTAACATTTCTGAATCATTTAATGCATCGTGAACAATATTTGATTCAAGTTTTTTTTGTAATAAATTATAAATATTAATTAATGATGGAATATTTTTCATCTTTGATTTTTGTTTTAAATATTCGGAAAAATCAATAGAATCATTATTTAATACATATTTCATTTGACATAATTTTTTTTTCAAAAAACTATAATCAAAATCACCAAAACATACTATAATGCTATTTTCAATAAAATTAATTATTTGTAAATATATTTGATCAAATGTAGGGAATTTAGATAATTGTTCTTCATTTATATTTAATAAATTTTTAATGTGATTACTTAATGTTTTTTTAGGATTTACAAATATATTTAATTCATTTAATACATTACCATTATGATCTGTTTTAATTGCTGAAAATTGAATCATTTCACGATCATCATTTTCATCAGTAGCTTCAATATCTATAAATACATAATTTTGCAAATTAAAATTATCCATCTTTTAATACCAATATAATTATATGCAAATTATTTTTATTTGATTAATATACACAATTAATACTAATATTAAGATAAATTATTGGTATAGAAATCACATCTTGACTATTATCTGATAAAACATAATTTTTTATATATTTCGTGATAATATGTATAAATCATAATCTTAACTATTATCCAATAAGTTTTATTTTTAATGATATAATTAATAATGTAGTATATATATATATATATAATCTATTTTATATTGTATATACTCATAAATTTTTTT
>CASDOM010000005.1 GCA_949282435.1 uncultured Ureaplasma sp. | reverse complement strand
GAAATCATTGTTCCACCAGTATCTATCATATCATCAAAAATAACACAATCTTTACCTTTAATATCACCTAAAACTTGAACAGCTTCAGCAAGGTTTGGAGCTGGTCTTCTCTTATCAATGATAGCTAAAGGTAAATTAAATTGATTACTAATAGTTCTCGCACGTTTTACACCACCATAATCTGGTGATACCACAACAAAATTATCAATTTTTGTTTTTTTAATAAATTCGTACAACAAAAAGAAAGAAGCTCTAATTGAATCAAAAGTAATATCAAAAAAACCTTGTGTTTGATCAGAATGAATATCAAAAGTTAATATTCTTGTTGCACCGGCAACAGTTAACATATTAGCTAATAATTTAAAAGTGATTGGTTCATGAGGCTTAGTTTTTCTATCTTGTCTAGCGTACCCCATATAAGGTATTATTACATTAATAGATTTAGCTGATGATCTTTTAATAGCATCAATAGCAATTAATAATTCCATCAAATTTTCATTAACAGGATTGCTAATAGATTGAATTATAGCTACATCACGTCCTCTAACAGATATATTAGGAGTTATTAAAATTTCACCATCAGCAAATTTTTGAATATCAATAGGAGATAATTTTACATTTAAATGATCTGCTACTTTTTGTGCCAATTTATACGAAGCATTTAAAGAAAATATAATTGTATTTTGTTTCATAAAGGTAATTAATAATATAAGGTTATTATAACATATAGATATTAATTAAGAAATGCATCAAAAGAATATTAGATTAATTAATTCATAAATAAATTGTGAAATTATAGTCTTGATTAATTAGCTTACCATTTTTTATATAACTACTTAATGAACCGTCTAACTTTCAATAATGTCTATTTGTTCAATTTCCAACTCAAATTACTTTTGATGAATATATGTTTTTAAAATACATTTCAGAAGCAAAATAACAAACTTGTAACTCTTCTATTCTTATAATATCTGTTTGAGTAGGTGTTCATTTAACTGGAAATGAAAAATATTGTTTTATCATATAATACTTAATTGACCCTTGATAGTCTCAAAAATTTCCATATGTACCATTGCTATTTAATAAATTAAATAAATTAGTAGCAGATGTGTTACATACAGTACCCTTTTTTCTTTTAATATCTGGTAAAAGTGGAGTTCCCATTTTAAATTGATATGTGTCTCAGCCACCAGAATTATTTTTGTATTTATAACTCATATAATCATTACTTTTACCTACAGGAGTAACACCTCCACTATCAGCACTGTTGCTCAATTTTCCATCTGGACTATACCCATATTGTGCATAAGATGTATCTTTATTTGTAAATCCATTAATATTAATAGTATATTTTTTAGAACTATTATTTGAACCATTAACACATGCATTTTTTAATGTTAAATTAACTTGTAATGATGTTGATCCAGTAATGGTATTATTACTTACATCAAAAACAATATTATCACTTGATAAATTAGCAGGTAAATTACCAAATAGATTATTTTGGTTTTTTAAAACAAAATTGATTAACTGACTCTTAAAATCCATTATTGCTTGATACGGACAATATGAAGAAATTGTACTATCTGCATTAAGTGTAGAGGTTTTAAATGTTGTATCTTTGTTAGCTAATCCATTAATAGTTAAAGTTATAGTTTTAGGTCTATTAATAAGTGCACCTTGTTCACAGTATTGATTTAATTCAAGATTCAAACGAATGCTTGTTGAATTAACAACATTAATGTTATATAAACTAAAATCAGATGATGTTAATTTTCAAGGCAATATTGAAAAGATTGAAGTTTGATTTCTGACAATATAATCAACTAATTTTGATTTATTTGAATTTGTTGTTAATTCATATGGAGCATAAGATGAAATTGAACTGTCAGCTTTAGGGTTAGAGTTATTTAGTGTTGTGTCTTTATTGCTTAATCCATTTAAAGTAAATGCAAATGCTCTTGGACTTTCAATAAGAATACCTGATTGATAATACTTATTTAATATTACATTAAAACTTAAACTTGTTGATGATATTGGAACCATATTATCAATAGTGAAATCGTTTGAAGTTAATTTATTAGGCAAATTGGTAAAAAT
>CASDOM010000004.1 GCA_949282435.1 uncultured Ureaplasma sp. | reverse complement strand
TTCAGCAGTTTTTTCACTTGCTCCGCTTGCAGATCAAATTTCATAATATTTTGAATCAGCATCATATAATAAGTCTGGCCATACACCATGACCTGATGATGGATTAAGAGCAACAAATTTATATTTTTTAGTATCAATAATATTTGGTGTTCTTGAAACATTAGAACCAAACATTGAAGTTTGAAAATAATTGTAATTTACAGTTCTTTTTTTGTAATGATATTTTTTATTAGTTACAAATTCACTTGGATTACTAATCAAGCTTGCAGCATTTGGATCATAAACATTACTCATCAAACTAATTTGCTGACCATTCAAATATGGAATAAATTTAAATGTTGGACCATGATCTCACTGAGCATCTAAATCTCAATTCCCTCCCCAATTTTGATAATTATAACCATAATTAATAAATGCAGTAAATGGTATTACATCACCTTTTTGCAAATTATATGTTTTTTGAATGTCATAAACTTTATTACATGTATTAAAATCTCATTCATATCTAAAAATTTCATTAGTTAAATTTAAATCATCATAAATAACACCACGAGAAGTAATTTTAGTTTTAAAAGTATATTTACCAGTTTCTGGTGCTACAAAATTAAATTGAATTTTTGCACCATAATTTTCTCCTATTGTTCACATAATTTGTGGAGCCATGAAACCAGATTCTAAATTATCAACATTTTGATAAATAATGTCTTGTTCATTATTTTTCATATAATCTAAAACAGTATTTAATGAATAAGGGTTTTTAGATTGATTTGCTCAAATTTCATTAGATCTATCGTAAATAGATACTAATGGAGCATTTGCAATTTGTGTGACTTTAATTTTTCATTTATATTTATCAACATAATTTGATGGTTTACCTTTAAAATTATCTGGAATAATAGCTACATCAAATTCGTCTTCTTGACCAACACTAATATCACTAGTTGGAGTGTAAGTAATTTTCTTTCCATCATCTGAAACAGTAAGAGATGCACCTAACTTAGAAGTAGAATCACATTCAAGTTTAGATCATGAAAATTGATAATTTTCATTATTTTCAATTCAAGAAATTCCATTTTCAAAATCAAAAGTGTAAGGTTTACCAGCAGGTATTGAATATGATGGTTGAGAATCGCCAGTATATACATATCTACCTGTATCGTTTTGATACATATAAATACCTGATGCATATAAATTAGCAATAAAATCAAAAGACTTATATGATGCATTAAGTCTATTTATTTCACCTTTTTGATAAGAAGTAGCTTCGTCATAACTTACTGGTCATTGGTGATCTTTACTTCATCCAGATACATCATCATATCAAATTGAACGATAACGTTCTAGTGCAGGTCAAAAGTTTAATTTAAAATAATCAGATAATTCAACAATTTCGTAAAATCCACCTTCTTTTTTATCACCAGCTGAATCCACACCATTACTATTAGCCATATCATTTCTAATATAATTTAAATAATTATATGGACCAACCATATTTAAAATAATATTATAAAGTTCGTATTCTCCACCATCTCCTAATTTTCATCCACGGTTTTTTAGACTTCTAATTGTACTTGTTAAGTTATCCATTCTTAATCATTCATCAGAACCATAAATTTTTGCACTAGAAGCATATGATCTTTGATAATCAACACAATATTCAGATGATAAATTATATGGATTTCTTCATCTACCAATATCACCTAATAAAGCAAAATTAGCCAATGTAACTTGGTTAGTTTCCCCATGACTATTTCTTATTCATAAGGCTTCATTTTGTTGAAAGTTATGATTAATTTCGTGGAATGTACCTCAGTTGTTAGTTATAGTTCATTCACTATCAGACAAAAATGAGTTTTTGGCTCATGATAATGGTGAATATAAGATATTACCACCACCTCATGCACCTGCACTACCTCATATATCATCATTAAATCTAAAACTAATTTTAGTTACATTGTTATTTTTATCTCTTGAAGCAAAATATTCACTAATAAATAAAAAATCACTTCATTTTTGCATAATATCCTTTATATAAGGAATATTATTAATATTTTGATTAGCAATTTCAAATCAATCAGTAAATGGAATATCTGATGATCCGTATGCAAAATCTAATGAAAAGTTAGGAGCAGTCATTTGTTTATTTTTAATTTGTTCAATCTGATTATTTCAATCTTCCTCAGTAGTTAAACCATGATAATAACTAAAGTTTTTTAAACAACCAGATATTGAAAATTCATAATTATCATATGATGAATATAAATTGTTAGAAGAATCTGATGGAATTTTAGATTTAATGTTAATTGTTACTGATCCACCAAAGGGAGATCCAAATTTATATTCATATAAATTAGTAGATGGATTAAAAGAACAATCACCAGCATTAACATTAAATGTAGTTTGAATAAAAGGATATCTATTTGATATTTGACCACTATTACCTTCTGGATAATTATCTCAATAACTAGAATTAATAATAATATCAAAACTAATGTTTTTAGTTATCATATCCATATAAGTGTCATCGCTAATAGTTAATGTTGCTACTTCACCAGCAGGTACATATAAACCTGATGAAGTTGGGCCAGTTACTGATGATGGTATACTAAAAGATTTATCAACTGCTTTTTCAGAATCTGATGGGTTACTTTTATGAATTAATTTAGCTGCTGGGTGTTGTTTTAATGTACCATTTTTAATTTCATTTCTAATAAATGATGCATCAGAGTATTTAACATCATTACCATTAAAATGTACTCTTTCATTAAAGACAGCAGTCATCATGTTTAATTGCCCCTTGTTTTGATTAAGGAATTTATTATTACCTTCTTCATAATTATAATCTCAACCAGGATATCTAAACCCTTGACTACCATAGTTATTTAATAATTCAGTTTCATACTCTTGTTTATTAACTTGTCTTTCAACATTTTCGTTAGTAATTTCCATTTCAAAATTATTGAATCTATCTACATAATCAAGTTGCGAATTAGCAATTGATTCAGATTCAGAACCATATTCACTATCTATACTTTGTACTAAATCTAGTGAGTAACTGTAACCTTTAATTTTAAAACTTAAATTAAGACTGTAATCATTAGAAGATGTTATGTTAATATTACTAATTTCAGATATGTCAAAAACATTATAATTATCAAATAATAATTGACGATAATTATAAATTCAATTACTATCAATTGAATTTTTTAATGTATTTATATTTTCACTTTCTAATTTGAAATTATCTAAATTAAATCTAGTTTGTTTTAAAGTAGGATGAGGAATTACATCATTAGACTTGTTTCTCAGACAAAGACCAACACTAAGACCAATAGTGGTAGAAGCAACTACACCAAAAAGTATTGCACTAAATATAATTATCTTTTTTTTACTTAAATTTTTAAACTTCATAATATATATATATATAATATCAAAGTATATATAAATATGAAACAATATATAAAATTAAAGAACTTATACAAAGTATAAGAATTTACATTTTAAGCATTAATTTTATATATTGATTAATAAAGTAAATCTATAAATTAACAATTGTTGATAAATAATGAAAATATTAAAAAATCAATATAACAGAATATAATTTACTATTATTATGAATATAAAAACATATCCAAAACAAAAAATAATTAATAAAGAACAATACTCTAAGAGAGAGCAGTTTTTAAATTCATATCAAAATAAAAAAATAATTATTTGAGCTTTATATGATGACGCCGAATCATCATATAAAAATGCTATAAAAACATACTTTAATAATTGGAATATTGAAGTTCATTCCATAGGTATTAATGATATTATATTTCCAAATAGCAATAAATATTATTATCATAAAATTGACTTATCATTAAATAATCATTTTTTAATTAAACAATTAAATCAATTGCCAAAACCACATATTATTCTTGCATCTCCGCCATGTGAAAGTTGGAGCATTGCCGATTGTAATGGGAAAATGTTTAGATCAATAGACAAAAATGGTAATTGAATAGTTAAAAATAGTAAATTTTATGATGAATATAATAAAACAGCCCATCCTGTTAAAAAAAGATATTTTGTTCAAAAAGAAAGAAGTAGATTAATAGGAGAATCAACTGTTGGAGGAACTATTGAAATCATCCAACATTATAAACCGCATGTATGAATAATAGAAAATCCACAAACATCAAAAACATGAGAATTTCAAGAAAACCATTGAAATTTCCATGGAATTTTAAATTTAACTTATTATTCATCATATGATGTTAATTTTTCTGCAAAACCTACGATATTTAAAAGCAATATCAAATTAAATTTAAGAAATACAAAAATTATAGGTAATAAAAATCACATGGCAAAAGGATCTTATAGTAAAAGAAGTTCTATTCCAAAAGAATTAATAAAACAAATTGTTGAAGAATCATTGTTGATGGTGAAATAATATGAAATACATTAATGAAATATTTGATTTACTATTAGATAAAACTATTTATTCAAAATATGGAATAAATAAAAAAGCAAAATATTGAAAAATGGGAACTAGCTTTATTACAATGTTTGATAGATTAAGAGAAAAACTAGAAAATGTTGATATTAGTTATCCTATGATTTCAGTTGTTAATTATGATAATAAAACAACTCAAGGAAACAATCCATCATATCAATTTAAAATCAACAATATTAATGTTACACCGTGCAAAGTAAGAGGATATGTATCAGAAAATGCAATGGGACAATATATGCGTGCAATTACTTCATTTGGTCTAGGTGTAGTAGAAACTTCGTATAGTAATTTTAAAGATTTTGTTCAAAATAATGGAGAAATTAAATTAATACATAATATTCATTTATTACTAAAACCTGATAATAGAATTAATTTAATTAAAAAGATCATTATTGATGCGTTTTTTAGCAATATACAAGACACTAGAGATATTTGTTATTCAATAATAATTGAATTTTTATTATCTAAAAATTTTGATTTTCAACCATTAAAACCACAAAATAGAATTTTTCAATGAAAAAAAATTATTGGAAAATTAAATAACAAAGAAATTAAATTTGCAAATTTAGTAGAAGATAAAAATAAAATTAAAAATGATATATATAAACAAGGTACTATAGCTACTTACAAGGAAATTATTGAATGTTTAAATAATGAATATCCTAATGTTGAAGATTTTATAAATGATATTTGATTGGAGTATCAATTAAAAGCTAACAATAAAACCGATAACCATAATATCAAAATGCAAATTGATATTTACAATAAATTAAGTTTAATTGAATCCGAATATGCGAAATTTAAAAATAATATTTTTATAGATAGAAAAAATAAAGGATTAATAAAAACAAAACATGATTTATATAGTGATATTGTTGATATTAATAATAGTACTGAAGATTTGCTTGCAAAATTTAATGAATCTAATGCTGCACATATATATGCTGCACATAAAATTAAAAATAATGTATTAAAAAATTGTGAATATGATAAAGAATTAATAAAATGGGTTTCCAATCCAAATAATGGATTAATGATGAAACAAGAATATCATTCTTCTTTCGATCGTCATCAATGATATTTTGATGCAAACGGATATATGATAGTACCTGTAGAAAATCAAAATTATTTATTTAAAGTATTAAAATTAAAAAAAGTCAAAATAAATCCAATAATTTTTAATAATGATATGAAATGCTTTTTGGCAAAAAGATAAAATATAAATAAAAAAATATAATAAATTAATATTTTGTTAATTTATTTTATATAATAGAAAGAGTTACATCGCTTTCCACATAAGAAATATCTTATGTAATAGGAGAAAAAAATGCAAAAAAGTACAATGCTAAAAAAAGCTACTGCAATTGCAAATCGTAAATGATTTCTTATTGATGCTACTGATCTTATATTAGGTCGTTTATCTGTGCAAGTAGCAAATATATTAAGAGGTAAAAATAAACCTACTTTTACACCTAATGTTGATTGTGGTGATTTTGTAGTTATTATTAATGCTAAAAAAATTCAATTAAGTGGAAATAAAAAAGAAACTGAAATTTGATATGATAATTCACATTATATTGGTGGATTAAGATCAAGAAGTGGTAAAGAAATGATTGAAAAATACCCTGTTGAATTAATTAGAAGATCAGTAAAAGGTATGTTACCACAAAATAGATTATCAAGACAAATAATAAGAAAATTATATATATATCCAAATGATACTCATAAACATGAAGCACAAAAACCAATTAAATTGGATATTTTAAATTAAAAGGAATCAAGATATATGGCTGGAAAATCTGAATTTAAAGGACTTGGAAGAAGAAAAAGTTCAATTGCAAAAGTAAAATTAATTCCTGGAACTGGAAAAATATTGATTAATAATAAATCACCTGAAAAATATTTTCCAAATGAATTAGTTATACAAGACATGATGTTACCTTTAGTAGTAACTGAATCTACAAAATTATATGATGTATATGTTTCAGTACATTCTGGTGGGTTTACAGGACAAGCTGGAGCAATAAGATTAGGTATTGCAAGAGCTTTAATTGAAATTAATAATGAATTCAAAAAAGTATTAAAACAACACGGACTTGTAACACGTGATTCAAGAGTTAAGGAACGTAAAAAATTTGGTTTATATGGTGCAAGACGTGCTCCACAATTTACAAAACGTTAATCAATTATTTCATTATTTTATATTTATTAATTAATTTATATATAATAATAGTTGTGTGATTATTTAGGAGGACATATGGAAATTTTTGGTAAGGAATTATCTTTTAAACGTAGAAACATTTATTATGTTTCTGCTAGAAAAAATGATGAAGGTAAAGTTATAGGTTGAGAAGTTAAAAAAGAAAAATGTGAAAAAATTACAGCATTATGCAAAACAAAAGAAGATGCATTAGAAAAAGTAAAAGCGTTAGCTGCAAATGCAGAAGCAACTGTAATTATTAGAAAGATGGATGGATCAATCCAAGATACAATTAAATTTAGTAATAAAAAATAATTTTATATTTATTTTAAAAAAACTAGTAGGAAGATTACCTACTAGTTTTTATTTATTCTAAGATATATATTAATTAATTTTTATCTTTCATATGAGGGAATAATAAAACATCTCTAATAACATCTTTTTCAGTTAATAACATAACTAATCTATCAATACCTAACCCCATACCACCAGTAGGAGGTAAACCATATTCTAATGCATTAACAAAGTCTAAATCCATTTCATTAGCTTCATCATTACCTAAATCTTTTTCTTTTAATTGTTCTTCAAATCTATTAAATTGATCAATAGGGTCATTTAATTCACTATACGCATTAGCAAATTCTTTTTGACCAATAAATAATTCAAATCTTTTTGTAAATCTAGGATCTTTGTAATCTTTTTTTGCTAATGGACTAATTTCAATTGGATGACCATATACAAAAGTAGGTTGAATTAATGTATCTTCACAATATTTTTCAAAGAATGCATTAATAATATGACCATATTTCATTTGATGAGGTAATAATTCAATATTATGTTCTTTAGCTAATTTAATTGCTTCATCATCATTCTTAACTTTATAAAAATCTACACCAGTAATATTTTTAATTAAATCTAACATATGAATTCTAGTAAATGGTTTTGATAAATCAATTTCATAACCACGGAATTTTAATTGAAACTTGTTAATAAATTCAGCGCAATATTTAATAACACCTTCAGTTAAATTCATCATACCTTCCATACCAGTATAAGCTTGATAAACTTCCATAGAAGTATATTCAGGGTTGTGAGTTGCATCCATTCCTTCATTTCTAAAAATTCTACCAATTTCATAAACTTTTTCAAAACCACCAACAATACACTTTTTAAGAGGTAATTCAGTAGCAATTCTTAAATAATATTCTCTATCTAGTGCATTATGATGAGTAATAAATGGTCTAGCTGCCGCACCACCTAATACAGGGTTTAATATTGGAGTTTCCACTTCAAAAAAGCCATTACTATCCATGTAATTTCTAATCGCTTTTACAATTAAACTACGATTTACAAATACTTGCATAGATTCATTATTCACAATTAAATCTACATATCTATTTCTAGCTCTTATTTCTTCATCTACTAATCCATGAAATTTTTCTGGTAATACTTTTAATGATTTGGAAATAATATCAAGATCGATTACATTAAGAGTAACTTGACCAGTGTTAGTTTTCATTGGAGTACCAATAATTTTTACTATGTCACCAATATCTAGTTCAGAAAACTTAGCAAAAACTTTTGCATCTACATTTTTTTTATTTACATAAAATTGACCATTACCACTAAAATCTTTAATAACACCAAAAGTTTGACGAATTCCCATTACTCTACCAGCTAATGTAATATTAGTTGTATCATTATGTAATTCATCTTTTGAATATGGTTCATATTTATTATTAAATTCATTAATAGTACATGTTCTATCAACAAATTCAACCTCAAATGGGTTTTGATTATTAGTGATTAATTTATTTAATTTTTCACGTCTAATAAGTTCTTGTTCGCTAAATTTTCTTTCCATATTTATTTCCTACAATTCTAGATTGTTTCATTTATTTAAATTTAATTTGTCATTAATTTGAAATATAAATATATATGAAATTAAAAAAATTAAAATTATATAAACTAATACAACATATAAGCTATCATTTCATACTTTATTCATGTTATATATAACATGTTGTGTATCATATAATATTATATTAAATATAAAGCTAAAAAGTATAACTAATAAAGTTAATAATATTAATATTAGTGGAATAATTAATAATATTCACATATTAGGAACACCTATATGTTTTAAATTTAATAAATATTTTTTATAGTTGTTAAACATTAAAATATTAAATAACAAAACAAAAACCATATCAAAAATTAACAATCCATACCCTAATACACTGAATCCTATTTTGTTATTATTAATATCACGAATAAATTGATGTACATTCTGATCAGGGTTAATTTTTAATGTAGATAAAATAAAAATACTTAAAAAAAGAAAAACGAAATTAATAAATATATATAAAAGAAATAATTTATATCAATTTATAAAACCATATTTAATGATATTAAATTTATTTTTATAAATTTTATAACCTAATGAATTAAATTCATTTGTATATATAGTCAATGTGTTATTAAACTTATACAAAACTTGATCATCTAAATTAATACTTAAATCAAACTTTAATGAATTATTCAAATCAAATATTAATATTTCTAAATTATATAATTCACTAATAGTATATAAAATGTTTTTAAATTGTTCTTTTTCATGATCTGTTAATCTATTAAAATCTACACATTTAATAAATATATAATGAGTTGATTTTAAAAATGCACACATTAATTTTGCTTTTAACCGATCATAAAATGATAATTTATTAATATTTAAACTTAAGTTTATTTGATTTAACATAAATAAATTTAATAATGAATCCAAACTTAAATTTCTATGATTATTAAATGATTTATAGTAATTAATATATTTTTTTAAAGTAAATTGATCATTAAAAAATAATGATTTTTCACAAAAAGATATTTTTTCATATATTAAATTAGTAAATTTATTAACATCTAACTCACAAATATTAATTTCCTGAATAAATATTTTTCCACTAATATAATTAGTTTGATTTTGAAACAAACTATATATTTTATCAATCTTGTTTATATCATTAGAAGAAATATGATAAACTAAATCATCATGTAATTTTAATGAAATACCATGATCAATAGTGTTAATATAATTTTTGATTTTAACTGATTCTAAATAAATCATAAATTATTAAAATTATAACATTTATAATTATTAATGTATTGAGGTTTAAAATTGAACAAATATGATGTTATAGTTATTGGAGCAGGACATGCAGGATTAGAAGCAGCATTTGCATCAAGTAAAAAAGGTGCAAATACTTTGCTTATCACATTAACATATGAATCTATAGCATTGATGCCATGCAACCCATCAATCGGAGGTCCAGCTAAAGGTATTGTTACTCGTGAAATAGATGCTTTAGGTGGAATGCAAGGAATTGCTGCTGATCAAAATCAATTACAAATGAAATTATTAAACTCATCTAAAGGTCCTGGAGTTTGAGCATTAAGAGCACAAGTTGATAAAATAGAATATCAAAAATGATTTCAAGAAAAAATATCTCAACAAAAAAATTTAACTTTATTGATCGATGAGGTAAATGATTTATTAATTGAAGATAACACAATTAAAGGTGTATATACTCAAAATAACAATATTATATATTGTGATAGTTTAATTATTACTACTGGTACATATTTAAAATCAATCACATATCGTGGTGAAGACAAAAAAAATGAAGGTCCTGATGGAAGTAAATATTCAAAAAATCTATCTCAAAGTTTATTAAAAAATAATATTCAATTAATTAGATTAAAAACTGGTACTCCTCCTAGAATTCATAAAGATAGTATTGATTATTCATGTATGCAAATTGAACCAGGTACAAATCAAAAAATATGTTTTAGTTTTTATAACAAACATTTTTTAGATTATGATAAACAATTACCATGTTATATTATTCATACTAATAAGTTTACCCATGACATTATTAATAAAAACATACATAAATCAGCAATGTATGGAGGTTTAATTCAAGGTATAGGACCAAGATATTGTCCTTCAATTGAAGATAAAATAGTAAAATTTGCAGATAAAGAAAAACATCAAATATTTGTTGAACCTGAATCATTATCACTAAATACAATGTATTTAGGTGGTTTTTCTACCTCAATGCCTATAGATATACAAGAAGAAATGATAAGATCATTACCAGGGTTAAAAACATGCAAAATTGAAAAATATGCATATGCTATTGAATATGATGCAATTGATCCTACTCAATTAAATTTAGGTTTAATGTTTAAAAATATTAAAGGTTTATTTAGTGCTGGTCAAATTAATGGAACAAGTGGGTATGAAGAAGCGGCTGGTCAAGGATTAATTGCTGGTATAAATGCTGTTAATTACATACAAAAAAAACCAATGTTAATTTTAAATAGAAATAATTCATATATAGGTGTAATGATTGATGACATTGTTACTAAAGGTATAAGTGAACCTTATAGATTACTTACATCACGTGCAGAACATAGATTATATTTAAGAAATGATAATGCAGATGATAGATTAAGTGATATTGCATATGAACAAAAAATGATTGATGAATCTCGTTATAATTTTTTTAAACAACAACAATTAAAATTAAACGAAATTATTAATATCTTAAAAAATAAAAAAGTAGGACAAATCAACCAAATTAAACATATACGTAAAAATAATATTACTCTATACGAATATATAAAAAGACCTGAAGTAAAATTAATCGACGTATTAAATTATTTAAATATAAATAAAGATAAAATCTTGGATGATTTTTTGATTCAAAAAATTGAAATTCATATCAAATTTGAAGGTTATATAAAATTACAAGAAGAAAAAATTAACCAATATAAAAATTTTAAAGATCTTAATTTAAATAATATTGAAAATTACAAATGTATTCCTAATTTATCATTAGAAGCAATTGATAAATTAAATAAAATAAAACCACAAACATTATCCCAAGCAGGTAGAATTAGTGGAATTACATTAGAAGATATAATTAAAATAAAATATTATTTAGAAAAATAAATATGGAACAAAATTATAAAACAATTTTCTTTTTAAAAAATAATTCCAACAAATCATATATTAATGAATATTTTAATTTAATTCCCAATGCAACAATCATTAGAATTTTACAACAAATGAAATTAATTGAACATTATGGTATTAAACCAGGATATGTTAAAATTAAAAAATTTCAAAATGATATGTTTAAAATCAGACTAAATGATGGAAATAATAATTGTCGTGTTTATTTCATTATGATAAATAATGTTATATATTATTTATTTGGTTATAACAAGAAAACACAAAAAACTGATAGTGGAATAAAAATTAAAATTAATAATATAAAAATAGAATTACTTGAACAATTAAAACAAAATAAAAATTATTTAACTAACTATATTAATTTAGATTTAGAAATTAAAAAATATATTAATAAATAATTTATTTTTTAATCTTTTTGTTAACAGTATTAATTTGATTTATAAATTCATTTGCAGAATTAAAACCTTGATTTTTTAGTTTTAAATCAATAATCGATGTTTCAATTAAATCAGACGTATTTCTACCCTGTAATACTGGTATTTTATAGTGTGGTAATTCTACACCTTCAATATTAATATATTTCAACTGTTGTCCTAATCTTTCAAACATTATATTTTTATTTTCATCTTTATTAACATTAATAAGTTCACATACAACTTCAAGTTTAGTAAAGCTAATTTGCTTTTCAATTCCAAAAGTCCGTGAAAAAGATAATATACCTAAACCTCTAATTTCAATATAATCTTTTGTCAAATCATCAGGTTTTCCAAAAACATTAGGACCAACACGGGTAATTAAAATAGCATCATCGGCAACAAAAATATGTCCTTTTTTAATTAATTCAACAGTAATTTCAGATTTACCAATTCCTGATTCACCTAATATTAATGTTCCAACACCATAAACATTTAACAAACAACCATGATACATAACATATGGAGCTAACTTTTCAGTCATTCATGTTGATATTGTAAAATTTAATGTTTGTAAATTCATTTCTGATTTAACAATTATAGTATCACTATTTTTAGCTACTTCTAATAATTCTTTTTCATAATAAAATTCAGGACCAACAATAATCATTGGAGGAACCATATCAATAATAAAAGATAATTTTTCTTTAATAATTGATAATGAAAATTTTTTTAGATATAAAGATTCTTTTTTACCAATATAAATAACATTTCAAATATCATTAAAAACATGTTCACCAGTTAATTCAAAACTACAACGAATAATATCTGGTAATTTAATTTGAATACTATTCATTTTGTTTTCATTTAATAATACTTTTAATTTAAACTTTTCTACTACTTCATTAACAAACAAAGGGTATATAATTGCCATAATTATTTTTCCTTACTAACTATTGTTATGCATTTATTATTTTTTTTAAGTCTAACATTATCATTTAATCGATATTCTTTTCCATGCATACCAATTATAAATTTTTTAATACCAACAATTTTATTATATGATTGACGATAAAATTGGTGATCTTGTAAATATAAATAAATAATTTGATCTTGATCATTATCCTTAAATTGTTTAAAACAACGAACACTAAATTTTGAATTTTTTCATTTTAAATACAACTTTTGATTTTGTTTATATTCTTTTAATTTAGCTTTGTTATATTTATCAATTTGTTTTAAAAATTCATAAACTCTTTTAGTGTCTCATTGACCAATTATTTTTCTAACTTTATTACGTTCATATAATGATTGACAATTAGATGAATCAATAGCGTATTGAATATTGTAATCATCACAATAACGTTGCAAAGTTGATTTACGATATTTTCTAATTAATGGACGATAAATTTCAAATTCATTATCTAAAATAGTTTTTTCTTTAATTCCATAAAAATATAAATTCAAATTTTGTTTTTTTTGCATATATGCTGTTTCTAAAAAATCATCAATTTGATGTGCAACTAATATTTTATTAGTGTTATATTTTTTTGCAATTTCTTTAAAAAAATTGTATCTAATAATTCTAGCTTTATTTTGAAAATTATTAACATTAACATCATCATACATTTGTTGAGTGACATCTAAAATTTCTAAAGGTATATTATATTTATCAGTTAGTTTTTTAACACAATCAACATCATATTGACAATCAGTTCTTTTATTGTATTTTACTGTACAAACTGCTTTAACATATTTTCTATACATATGTAACAAAGCCATTGAATCAGGACCACCACTAACAGCAATCACATATTTTTTCTTATTTAAAATAGACATAATTAATTTAATTTTAATTGAATTTACTCATTATTTTTTCAAAATCATTAATTGTGAATTCATCAATTGCATTTGATATTTTACAAAATATATTATTTAAAATTCTTATTTCAGATTCATTGAATTTGCTTAATACATAATTGATAACATCATTTTTATTACGTGGTTTGCTAATTCCAATTTTAATTCTTTTAATTTCTTCTGTTTTTAATAAATTAATAATATTTTTAATCCCATTTTGACCACCAGAACTCCCTTTTGATTTAAACTTATAAGTTCCAAGTACTAAATCCATATCATCATATATTATTAATATATTTGAAATAGGAATTTTATAATATTGAATAAATTTAGATACAAACTCACCTGATAAATTCATATATGTTAGTGGTTTCGCAATATATAAAACATTATTTGAATTAATAATACTAGTATATATTCCATTGACAAATTTATTATTTAAAGTAATGTTGTTTTGTTTTAAATAATAATCAATAAACATAAATCCAACATTATGTTTTGTATTTATATATTGATCACCAAAATTTCCTAATCCTACCACTAAATATTTTTCCACATTAATACACCATTTTTACACATATATATGTTATAATATTAATTATATATAATATAATTAATTTGTTAATTATTAACATTTCAACACTATAATTATAATTATATAAATATAATATAAACATAAAATTAATTTAAAAACTATGATATTTAAAATTAAAAAAGAAGAAATATTAAAGATATTAAAAATTAGTGAAACAATTATTAATAAAAAAAATAATTCAATAATATCTAATCCTATTTTTTTAAATTCATATTTAGAAATAAATAAGAAAAATCCTAAAATTATTTCTAACAATGGAATTTTAAATTGTGAATATAATATCGATTTAAACAAAATAAATATTGAACAAGAAGGAAACATTTTATTAAAAGCAAGTATAATATATGAAATTATTAATAAATTAGATGAAGAATGAATTGAATTTAATAAAATTGATGAAACTATTTTATTAATTAAAACTAAAAATTTTAATGCCCAAATAAATTTAATTGATGCATCACAATATCCAATATCAAATATCAATAATACTAATTTAAATAATAGTATTGAATTATCTTGAAATGATATTGAAACCATAATTTCAAAAATTTCATGATCAACACTACAAATTAATGATCAAATTAAACCAATATCAGGAATATATATTGATACAACTAAAAATCCTGGTTTTTTAACATGTGTAAGTACAGATTCATATAAAATAACATATTTAAAATTAAAAAAAGATATTAATAATGAATTAAAAATTATTCTTAATCCAAATACATTAAAAATAATGTATGAAATAGCAAAAATAACCAATAATCAGAATTTTAATATAGCTTTATTTGAAATGAATAAATTATTAATTGTTTCTGATAATATTGTTATTGTAGATAAATTAATTATTGGAGATTATCCAATTGAAATATTAGAAAATGCATTTAATATTAATCCTAATTTAATTGTTAACGTTAATAAAAAAATCTTTTTATCTGCAATTGAAAGAGGAAAAATATTTTTAAATAATGATAAAAATCCTTTTTTTAATTTATTTTTTAAAAACAATATGATTAATTTGGAATTTAATTCTTATGAATTTGGTAATGCGAAAGAACAAATTAATACAATTTCATTTGAAGGTGAAGATATTAAAATTTCCTTTAACTCATCATTTTTAATTAATTTGTTAAATGCAATTGATGAAAATGAAATAACTTTAAAATTAGAATCAAATTTAAAACCAATGATTATTGAATCTAAAAATCAAAATTTCAAAGAATTAATATTACCAACAAGAAATTAAAATAATTATGGATATTAAAATTAAGACTGAGTATATTACATTAGGTGCTTTTTTAAAATATAGTGGAATAATCCAAAATGGTAGTGAAGCAAAAGGGTTTTTAACTAAAAATATTGTTTTAGTAAATTTTAATAATGAAAATAGGAGAGGAAGAAAATTATACATAGGAGATGTTATATTTATCAATAACGTTGAATATAAGCTAATTAAATAGTTAAAAAATGATAAAATATATTATATATTTTATTATTTATAAAAAAGGTTAATTATGTCTGAAAAACAACATGAATATGATGGGAGTAGTATTAAAGTATTAAAAGGACTTGAACCAGTTCGTACTCGTCCTGGAATGTATATAGGTTCAACTGGTCCTGAAGGACTTCATCATATGATTTGAGAAATTGTAGATAATGCAATTGATGAAGTAATGACTGGTTATGCGACTACTGTTAATGTAACTATTAAAAATGATAATTCAATTCTTATTGAGGATGATGGAAGAGGAATTCCAGTTGATATTCATCCTGAAACAAAAAAATCAACAGTAGAAACAGTTTTAACTGTACTTCATGCTGGTGGTAAGTTTGATAATGATTCTTATAAAATTTCTGGTGGATTGCATGGTGTAGGTGCATCTGTAGTAAATGCTCTTAGTAAATGATTTAAAGTTTGAGTTTGTAAAAATTTTAATGAACATTTTATTGAATTTAAAAATGGTGGCGAAACTATTGATGAATTAAAAATAATTGGTAAATCAACTAAAGAACATGGAACTAAAATTCAATTTTATCCAGATTTTACAATTATGGAAGAATCTCCATGAGATGAAAATAAAATTGTAACTAGATTAAAAGAATTAGCATATTTAAATAAAGGTGTAATTATAAATTTTAATTCTGAATTAACTCAACATAAATTTACATGATGTTTTGAAGGTGGGTTAAAAGAATATGTAAAAGATTTAAACTCACAAAAAGAAATTTTATTTGATGAAATTATTTATGGGGATAAAGAAGATAAAGTACCTGTAATTACTGGAAATGCTAAAATTGGTGCAGAAAAATCTGATTATTTAATTCGTTGTGAATTTGCTTTTCAATACAATAAATCATATAATTCTTCTGTTCATACATTTTGTAACAACATAAATACTAATGAAGGTGGAACACATGAAGAAGGTTTTGCATTAGCATTAGTTAGAATTATTAATAATTATGCAGTTGATAAAAAAATGATAAAAGATCCTAATAAAGATAAAGTAAGTCGTGAAGATATCTTTGAAGGATTAACTGCTATTATTTCTATTAAACACCCAAATCCTCAATATGAAGGACAAACAAAGAAAAAACTTGGTAATAGTGAAGTTAGAAAATATGTAAATAGTACTGTTAGTGAAATTTTTGAAAAATTTATTTTAGAAAACCCTGAAATTGCTAAGATTATTGTTTCAAAAATTTTAGCTGCTGCTGAAGCAAGAAAGCGTAGTCAAGAAGTTAGAGAAGCGACAAGAAGAAAATCTCCTTTTGAATCAAATTCATTACCTGGAAAATTAGCTGATTGTTCTTCACGTGATGCTTCTATAACTGAATTGTATTTAGTGGAAGGTGATTCTGCAGGTGGAAGTGCTAAAACAGGTAGAGAAAGAGAATTCCAAGCTATATTACCACTTAAAGGTAAAATTTTAAATGTTGAAAAATCAAATTCATCAAAAGTATTTTCTAGTGATGAAATTATTTATATGATTACAGCAATTGGAGCTGGAACATTAAGTGAATATAATAGTGAAAAATTAAGATACAACAAAATTATTATTATGACTGATGCTGATGTAGATGGTGCTCACATTAGAATTTTATTATTAACATTCTTTTTTAGATATATGAAAAATTTAATAATGGATGGTCATGTTTATATTGCTCAACCACCATTATATAAATTTACTGTAGGTAAATCAATTAGATATGAATATAGTGATGAAGAATTAGAACAATTTAAATTAGAAGCTACAAGTAATAGATATAGCATTCAACGTTATAAAGGGTTAGGAGAAATGAATCCAGATCAATTATGAGAAACAACAATGAACCCTGAAAATAGAATTTTATTAAAAGTAACAATAGATGATGCGATTGCTGCAGATAAAGCATTTAGTTTATTTATGGGTGAGGATGTTGCTCCAAGAAAAGAATTTATTGAAGAACACGCTGAATATGTAAAAAATATTGATGCATAAATAATGAAAGGTTTTATTAACAATGTCTTTAAATAAAAAATCCTCAAAAAGTCGTATCACTAGTGAAGAAATTCGTGAACAATTATCTAAATCAATTGTTCATGATTTAAAAATTACTCATGAATTAGAAAAATCTTTCATGGATTATGCAATGTCTGTAATTGTATCTAGAGCATTACCAGATGTTCGTGATGGATTTAAACCTGTTCATAGACGTGTTTTATATGCTGCATATGGGTTAAATATGTTTTCTAATCACCCATATAAAAAATCTGCTCGTTTAGTTGGTGAAGTTATCGGTAAATACCACCCACATGGTGATTCTGCTGTTTATGAAACAATGGTAAGAATGGCACAAGATTTTAGTATGCGTTATATGTTAATTGATGGTCATGGTAACTTTGGATCTATAGATGGTGATAGTCCAGCCGCTATGCGTTATACCGAAGCTAGATTATCTAAAATTTCTGATGATATACTTGAATCTATTGATAAAGATACAGTTGATTTTGTAGACAATTATGATGGTAGTGAACAAGAACCAACTGTTTTACCTGCTTCATTTCCAAATTTATTAGCAAATGGTACAAATGGAATTGCTGTAGGGATGGCAACTAGTATGCCTACTCATAATTTAAATGAAATTTGTAGTGCAATTAAAGCAGTTATTAATAATCCAAGTATAACTATTGATGAATTAATGCAAAATTATATTAAAGGACCAGATTTTCCAACATATGGTCAAATAATTGGTAATAATGGTATTAGAGAGTATTTTAATACTGGTCGTGGAAGTGTAACAATTCGCTCTAAATGTGAAATTGAAGAATTAAACAATGGAAAACACAATCTTGTTATTACTGAAATTCCTTATAATGTTAATAAAACTACTTTAATTGAAAAAATTGTTGATTTAGTAAAAAATGAGGAAATAAAAGATATTACTGATTTACGTGATGAATCAAATCGTGATGGAATTAGAATTGTAATTGAATTAAAAAGAGATGTTATTCCTGAAATTGTTTTTAATAAATTATGTAAATCAACTCAATTACAAATTAATTTTTCAATTAATAATTTAGCTTTAGTTAACGGAAAACCTAAAATTTTAAATTTAAGAGATTTAATTGATCATTATTTATCTCATCAACATAATATTATTATTCGTAAATCTAAATTTGAACTTAAAAAAGCAGAAGATAGAGTTCATATTTTAGAAGGTTTATTAGTTGCTGTTAATAATATTGATGAAACTATTGCAATTATTAAATCATCAAAAGATACTGAAGAAGCTCAAACTCGTTTAATGGAATTCTTAAAATTAGATGAAATACAAGTTAAAGCAATTTTAGAAATGCGTTTAAGAGTTTTAACTGGACTTGAACATCAAAAATTAACTGATGAATTAAATAAATTATTAGAAATTATTAATGATTTAAATATTATTATTAATTCAATTGATAAACGTCATGAAATTATTTCTGAACGTTTAGATTATTTCTCAAACACATATGGTGATGCAAGAAGAACAGAAATTTTAGAAGGTGTTAGTGGTAACATTGATGATGAGGATTTAATTCCTATGGAAGACATTGTAATTACAATGTCTTATAATGGTTGATTTAAAAGAGTACCTTTAGACACATATCGTTTACAACATCGTGGTGGAACAGGGATTTTAGCAACAAAAACATATGAAGATGATAGTATTCAAAAATTAGTTATTTCAAATACTCATTCAGATTTATTATTTTTTACTACAGAAGGTAAAGTTTATAGAATCAGAGGACACCAAGTACCAATTGGTTCAAGACAATCAAAAGGTGTTCCTGCCAATAACTTTTTAAATATTGAAAAAAATGAAAAAGTAGTTAATTTAATTACTATTAATAATTATGACAATGGATATTTATTTTTCATTACTAAAAAAGGTATTATTAAAAGAGTTAATTTAACTGAATTTGTTAATATAAGATCAAATGGTAAAATTGCTATAACTTTAGATGAAGGTGATAAGTTATTTGCCACTCATATAACTTCAGGAAATGATGAAATCTTTATTGGTTCAAATAAAGCAAATGTAAATAGATTTCATGAAAATACCATCCGTGAATTAGGAAGAACAGCACGTGGTGTTAAAGGTATTAAATTATCTAATGATGAATATGTTGTTGGAACTGGTGTAAGTAGTGAAGGTGAATATGTTTTAAGTGTTGGTGCTAATGGTGTTGGTAAATTAACACATAAAGATTTATATAGATTAACTAAACGTGGTGCTAAAGGAATTACTACACTTAAAATAAATGAAAAAACTGGCAATATAGTAAGTGTTAATCTTGTAAATTTAACTGATCAAGTATTATTAATTGCTAATACTGGTAATATTATTAGATTAAATGCAAATTCTATTAGTCAAATTAGTAGATCTACATCTGGAGTAAAATTAATGGATTTAGACAAAAATGAATTTGTATGTAATGTAGCTACATTTAAAATTAATGAAAAATCTGAAAATAATGAATTAAGTGATGAGGAGCTAAAGTAATTTATGTTTCCTGTATCTAATAAAGAAAATGTAGCTAATCAAGTTTATGGTTTATTAAATGAATGAATTAACAAAAATAAGATTAAGGCTAAAGTTATTTATTGTAGTTGAATTGATAAACCTAATGGTTGAGTACAATATGACCATCAACCATTAAATGTTAAATGTGATTTATGTATATTTTTTAACATTGATGATATTGTTTATCATATGTTTATAAATATTAAATCTAATTTAAATGCAATCTATCAAATTAATGCAAGAAAAAAAGCTTTATTAATTCAGAAAAAAAATGGTTTAATTTCATATGACGATGATTCTAAACATGCATTTAGAGTTGTTAATAAAGATAAAAAAGCTTTTTTTATTTTTGTAGTTCCTAATATTGATAAAGATAATATTAATTCATGAGTTTCACGTGTATTATGTTGTCATGTAGACAATATTATATCAACAGTAAAACATCAAATTGCTGAAATCAAAAAAAGACAAAATAAAAACACTATTTATATTAAATAATTGAATTTAGTATGTTAATTTTAATTAGTTGTGTAGATAAAAATTATGGTATTGTAAAACAAGATCAATTACCATGTTGTTTAAATGAATATATAAGTAATATTAGAAAAATAGTTGATAATCAAACTTTGTTAATGGATTATAATACTTTTAATATTTTTTCAAATTCATTTATAAAATCAAAGTATATATTATTATCAAATAATTCGAATTTATTTGTCCCTAATGTTAATGTAATTGATGATTGACAAAAAATTATCTTATTGTCAAAAACATCAAATATATATATTATGGGAGATAAACAATTATATGATTTGTTTATTAATTATGTTGATCAATTAATCTTGATACAATTTCATGGTCAACATAATTGTGATGTGTTTTGAAAACCTAATTTTTTATTATTTAATAAACCAAAAGTTAATAAAAATAAATTATTTAACATTTTTTATTATTCTAAAAATCTTAAAATTTTAAATGGAAATTTAGTTTATAATGAACAAATTCAAAATTTAATTAAAATTAAAAATGAATTGTTAAATAAATATCATATAGTACCTAAATTAGTTGTTATTAGCGCATTTGAAAATAAAGCAAATGATATTTATATCAAAAATAAAATTAAAACAGCTAATCAATTAGGAATTGATATATTGAATTTACATTATGATTCTATGGATAAAACTAAGTTAATTAAGCTTATTAACAATTTAAATAATGATAAAAGTGTTCATGGTATATTAGTACAATTACCGTTAAAAAATATTGATTATAATATTATATCTAATACTATTAGCGAACACAAAGATGTAGATTGTTTTAATTATAAAAATATAAGTAAATTAATATTAACTAAAACTTTTGATCACAATTTCATATATCCTTGTACTCCTATAGGTATTATTAATTTATTGCAATATTACAATATTAAAATTCAAAACAAAAATATTGTAATTATGGGTACAAGCAATATTGTCGGAAAACCATTAATATATATGTTATTAACTCTTGGTGCAACGGTTCATGTAGTGAATTCTAAAACTATTAATCCTAAAAAAATTACTAAACAAGCAGATATACTAATTGTTGCTATTGGAAAACCTAATTTAATTAATAGTTCATACATTAAATCTAATGCTATTGTTATTGATGTAGGAATTAATTATGTTAATAATAAAATTGTTGGTGATGTAAACCTTAAACAATGTATAAAAAAAGTAAAAATGATATCCCCAGTTCCTGGTGGAGTTGGAAAAATGACATTAATTATGTTATTTAATAATCTATTAAATTTGTATAAGCAACAAATGAATCGAAAATAAATTTAATAGCTTTCAATTTCAATATCACTTACTGGAAAACTAACACATGAATGGTAAATGTTAGTTAATTTATCTTTTTCTCTTCTTAAATCAACCTTTTTAGGTGTATATACTTGTCCTTTAATTACCCTAATTCTACATCATGAACATTTACCGTTCATACATCTAGATTGAGTATGTAATTTTGCTTTTTGTAATGATACTAAAATAGAATCCTCAGCATTTGCATTAATTGTATAAACATTATCAAATAAATGAACTTTCATTTTATATTCTAATTTTTTATTAATGTTTTTATAATCATCAAAATGAGAAGGTAACATTAATTCATTTGCTTCCATTCTAATATATTTGCTTTCTATACCTGATTTTAAAAGTGTTTGATACATACCATTTCCAAATTTTTGAGAACCACAAATATAGTATGAAACAGGTGAATTAATATATTCACTTAATATATCATTATTAATTCTACAATTTAATGTATCTTCACATTTTTGTTGAGTAGTAAAAAATTTAACTTGAATTTTAGGATTAGCTTGATATTTTTTTAGTTCATCAAAATAAATTAATTGATCCTTAGTTTTAGTACATCATAATATTGTTAATTTAACATCTAAATTATTTTCAAAAATATCTTTAGCTATAGACATAAATGGTGTAATACCAATACCACCAGCTAATCCTATAATATGTTTGTGATCTCTTAATGGATCATAATAAAATTCTCCTTGAGGACCTGAAACAGTTAATTTATCCCCAATTTTTGCTTTTTCGAACATATATTTAGAAAAAAATCCATTATTAGCTTTTTTCATAGTCACAACATATATATTTTTATTTAATGCATCTAATGGAGATGAAACAATTGAATAAGGACGAGAAATAACAACACCATCAATATTGATATTTAATGTTATATATTGACCAGATCTAAAATAAGCTAATTGATTTTTATCACCCTTTAAAACAAATGATTTGCAATCATCATTGAAATCAATGATATTATCAATTGTTACATTTTGAAAATTAGGGTGTAATTTATCTGCTAATTGATTAACGTGATAATTAACTTTAATATTATCATTAGTTTTCTTTTGGAAATTTTCTAATGCTTTTTTAGGTAATAATTTAACTTTTAAAAAGTCAAAAATTAATATTGGCGATTTTTTAAAAATATATTTATTGTATTTTTTCATAATTATTATTTTTCCTTTGCAATATCTCCAAAAGTTTTTCCTGCAGCAATAGTCCCAGTTACATATGTAATAGAATATCCATGCGTAACGATTGAGCTTCCACCACAAAATCTTAAACCTTTAATAGTATAAAAATTATCAATATTTTTTCCTCTAACGTATGTTGAATCACTTACAGGCATTTTAGTACCATATATTGCACCATTCATAGATCCTGTATATCTAGCAAATGTAATTGGAGTAGCAATTTCTATTTCTTCTATATATGGTTTAATTTTAATTTTAGTTTTGTTTTCAAAATCCTCAATTAACATATTTGCAATTTTATCTTTAGTTTTAAAATAATCTTTGATATCTATATTGTTTCAAGCATCATTATATAATGTTGTAAAAGATAAAATTGATGTTCCTTTAGGTGAACAATCAGGGTTCGCAACATTTAATGCAACGACAATATAGTTTTTATTTGTGTTTAAATTATCCATACTTTTATATATATTTTCATGGTCAATATCATTAAACATAAAATATGAATAATCTTTTAAATTCAATTCTTCAACTGATTTATTTAAACCTATATATATACAAAAACCTTGAGATCCTGGTGCTCTATTAGCAGTTACTTTTTTGTCAATATCAGGAATAAGTTTTTTATCAATTAATTTACCATAAACAATATGTGGAGAAGCATTTGATATTATGTGCTTAGTATTTATGTAACCATTGTTAGTCAATACACCAGTTACCATATTGTTTTTTACATCTATTTTTAATGCTTTAGTGTTGTATCATATTGTTCCACCTAATTCTTGGAATCTATTTGCAATAGTTTGAGATATGTCATGTGATTTGTATTTTGGTATATATGCATTAAATTTGATGTATTCATAAAACATAATACAATATAATGAAAAAACTAAATTTTTAGGACTAGTACCTAAATATATTCAATATGATTCAAGAATAAATCTAATAAGTTTTGGTATTTTAATCTTTTTTAAACCTTGTTCTAATGTGTATCCAGAACATGTTAAATAATTAGGATACATTGATTTTAAAACTTCAGGATCGGGATTTCCTTTTGTACTACTAATGTATTGAACTGCTTCATAACAATTTTGACAAACATCAATAAAATTAATTACACTTTGATAACAGCCTGGTTCATATTCATCACATTTTTTTGCAAATTCATGTTTTCCAAAAGGTAAAGTAAAATCATAATTTAAGGATTTATTTTTCAATATGATTCTAAAAGCATCATCAATTTTATATCAATCAAGTTTAATACCTAATTCTTCAAATATATTGTAAACATCACCAGGAAGACTTTGATTACCAAAATTTCCTAATTCATGTAATGCTACTTCAAATTCAAATCTCCCCCTAACAAAAGAAGTAGCAAAACCTCCTGGCACATTGTGTTGTTCAATTAGTAATGTTTTTAACCCTTTTTTAGCACATTTTGTAGCAGCTATTAAACCACCATTACCAGCTCCAATAACCACTACATCATAATTTAAATTTTTATTTAAACTTTTTTCCATATTAATATTATTATAATTTATTTTTTACAATCTATACATTAATTGATATTGGTATGTTTAATGCATAATCTTTTTAGACTAGTCCACTTCTATATAAAATTATAAGTGAATCTATAGCATTTTTTGGAATTAAATATCTTTGTGAATTTGGTAAATGATTTAATTCTGAATAATGATGAAATCTTTGGTAATT
>CASDOM010000003.1 GCA_949282435.1 uncultured Ureaplasma sp. | reverse complement strand
TATTAATATTTATTTTTTAAATTGTTTTATTTTAAATATATATGAAGTAATTTTAGTTTAATTAATTATAAAAATAATTTTTTTAAATTATGTCTATGGATAATAAATAATTTTATCAATTGATTTATTTATATTTAAAATTATTCAAATTAAAAAAGTTGATTGCATTATTAACTAAAATTTGATTAAGTTTATCAATATCCAAATTTAATGTTTGAGCAATAAATGAATTAGTATATAAAACATATTGCGGAAAATTTGTTTTACCTCTCATTGGTACTGGTGCTAATCACGGAGCATCTGTTTCAGTTAATAATTTACTTAATGGAACATTTTTTAACGCTTCTAATATGTGCTCAGTTTTTTTGTTAAATGTAACAATTCCTGAAAATGAAATATAACAATTTAATTGCAAATATCTATTAACATCATCAACATTGCCAGTAAAACAATGTACTACAAATTTTGCATTGTTATATTTTTTAATAATATTATATGCATCTATATGAGCATCTCTTATGTGCAATACAATTGGTAAATTCAATTTAATTGCTAGTTTTATTTGTTCTTCAAATAATTGTTTTTGAATATCAATTTGATTATTGTTTTTAATATTATAATAATCTAATCCTATTTCACCAATAGCAATAATTTTTGATTGATTATTTATATACATTTGTTCTAATGTATCAATAACTTCTTTTATGTCAATATCATTATTAAATTCGTTTGGATGAACCCCAATTGTTGCATAAGTATTATTTGATTTGTATGATTGATTAATTGCTAATTGACTATCATTAATATTGTTTCCAACAATATTAATATACATATCAATTTTTTCAATTTCACTAATAATATTTTCAAATTGATCTATTAGTTCACCATAATTAGTATGAGTGTGAGTATCAATATATTTCATATTTATTTACCTATACAAAAGTTTTTAAATAATTCATCTAAAAAATCATATTCATTACCATTACCTAATATTTTTGTTAAATTAATATTTGCTTGTTCATAATTATAAATAACTAAATCTAATGGATCATTATTTTGTAATGATTTTAATGCATTTTCTAAGTGATATTTTGTATTTTCTAATATTCCTATTTGTCTATTAGATTGTAATACATTCATATCACTATTGATAAATTCATTAAATTCAAATATGTATTTAATTTTTTTAATTAAATTAGCAATATTATGATTTTTAGTAGAAATAATAACTTCATTATCTTTTAATTTAATATTATTTATTTCTTGTTTTGATATTAAATCTGATTTAGTATAAACAACAATACAATTTTTATTTTTAATTATGTTTTCAAAAACCTCATCTAATTTATTATGATATTCATTAATAGGTATTAACAATAAAATTAAATCTGAAACATCAATTAATGATAATGCCTTTTTAATACCAATTTGTTCAATTTGATTATTGGTTTCTCTAATTCCTGCAGTATCATATAGTTTTAAAGTAATACCATCTAAATTAATTGAGGATTCAATTATATCTCTTGTTGTACCAGAAATATTACTTACAATTGCTTTTTCTGATTGTGTTAATTCATTTAATAATGAAGATTTTCCTACGTTTGGATTACCAATTATTAATGTTTTAATACCTTCATTCAAAGGGATAAAACGTTTAGAATTTATTAATAATTGATTTATTTCATTTAATAATTTTTTAGTAATTTTAAGTGCATCTTTATTAGTTATTAAAGGTACATCATCATATTCGGGATAATCAATGTTAACTTCAATTTGACCAATAAGCATAAATAATTTGTGTTGAAAATCATTAATTTTTTTTGTTGTATTTCCAATTAATGCATTAGTAGACCCAAATATTGAAATGTTATTATTTGAATTAACTAAATTATTGATTGCTTCTACTTGTGACACATCAATTTTTTTGTTTATAAGAGCACGTTTAGAAAATTCCCCTTTAGTAGCATATGTTGCTCCATATTTGATCAAAAGGTTAATGATGTAGTCTGCTAATACCACCCCACCATGACAATTTATTTCAATAACATCTTCACCAGTATAACTTTTAGGCCCAACAAATGTATTAATTAATACTTCATCTACAATTTTATTATTATCAATAATATTACGTTTTCAAATTACAAAACCTTTTTTTTCAACTGGTTTATCTAATATTTTATTTACAATCATAAATGCATCTATACCAGAAACTCTAATAATATGAATTGCACAATTCATTCTAGCAGTAGCAAGTGCACATATAGTGTTAAAATTCATTTTTATTACCTACTATTATTCATAATTGTTATTATTTGATTATAAATTAAAGTTTTATTTGGATTGTATTTAAGATTATTTTTAAGTTCGATTAATAATTTTTTTTGTTCAAAATCAATGTTTTGATTTAATAAACAATTAATAATTAATTTTATTTGACTATATTCTAATTTATTGAATTGATCTAAATTTAAATATGTTTTTGTTAAATTGCTAAAATCATTTTTAAAAAATAAAAGCAAACTATTTATTAATGTAAATTCATCACTATTTATAAAGTTTTCTAAATCGTTTGTGTCATAAAAAACATAATTATAAAAATTTATTTCATCACTATTTAATTTTAAATTGTTTAATATTTCTAATGCTTTTTTATTATTTGATTCTAAAAATATTTTTGTACATCTACTAATAATTGTAGGAATTATATTTTCAATTTTTTTAGTACTAAAAATAAAATATGTATTAATTGGTGGTTCCTCGATAATTTTTAATAATGAATTTAATGTTGTTTTTGATAGTTTATCAATATTATTAATAATAAAAAATTTTAATCCTAATTTTTCATTACTTTCTAATGATGCGATATATTTTAAATCAAGGATATTGTCTTTTTTAATATCATTGTTTAGTCAAATGATATCTAAAAAATTATTATTAATAATTTTATTTTTATAATAATTAATATTAATATTATCTTTGCATTCTATTAATTTAAATATTATGTCATATATAGATTTTTTTAAATCAGAATTAATGTCTTGAATTAATAAAATAGAATGTGAAGATAAACTAATTGAATTAATAGTTTGAATTTTCATAAATATATTTTAATATTAATTTTTGACATTCATTAAAAACATCATCAATGCTTTTGTTAGTAGTATCAACATATTTAATTCTATTATCATTATTAAATTCACTTAATTTATGATAATAATTTACTACCATTTGATGATATTCAATACCTTTTAAATCAATTTTATTAGTTTCTCTATTATTAGAGAAAATTCGATTTAACCCAGTTTGAGCATCAATCATTAAAACTATTGTTATATTAGGTTTAATATTTAATGTTGCAATGTTATTAATAGCTATAATATCATTAATATTTAAATTGTTAACAAAACCTTGGTATACATAGGATGAATCTATATATCTATCACATACAACAATATAATTTTTATTTAAAGCGGGTAATATTGTATTAATTACATGTGAAGATCTTGCAGCAGCAAACAACAATGCCTCTGTTAAATGTGGAATATCATATTTATTGGAAAAAATCAATTTTCTAATATCTTCACTTAAGTTGTTGTTATATCCACCAGGTTCTCTAGTTAATATAACTTTTTTATAATTAATTTTATTATCATTAGATAAATTTGTTAATCATTCATAAATTTTTTTAGTTATTGTTGATTTTCCACTACCTTCAGGGCCTTCAAAACTTATAAATAATCCATTATTCATATTTTATTTCCTTAATATTATTCATATATGGAACTAAAGCTTCAGGAATAATTATTGAACCATCTTTTTGTTGGTAATTTTCAACAACTGCAGCTCATAATCTATCAATTGCTAAACTACTTCCATTTAATGTATGAACATAAATAGTTTTATTGTTTTTATCTTTTGTTCTAATATTACTTCTTCTTGCTTGAAAATCTAAACAATTAGAACATGACGAAATTTCCTTATATTGATTATAAGATGGTAATCATACTTCTATATCAAATGTTTTAGAACTACTAAAACCAGTATCACCAGTACATAATAAAATTCTTCTATATGGTAATTTAAGTTTTTCTAATATTGTTTCAGCAACTCTAGTTATTTTTTCATGTTCTTCAACAGAGTTTTCAGGATTACAAATTGATACTAATTCAGTTTTTCAAAATTGATGTTGGCGAATAACACCTCTAGTATCTCTACCAGCGCTCCCAGCTTCACTACGATAACAAGGTGTGTTTGCCGTATAACGCAATGGTAAATCATTAAAATCAATAATTTCATCACGTTTAATATTAACTAATTGAACTTCAGCTGTTGGAGATAAATACATATCATTGTTTTGATTAATTAATTTGTAAACATCATTTTCGAATTTTGGTAATTGTCCTGTTGAATATAATGATTTTGCATTAATAATTGTAGGAGGTAACATTTCAACAAAACCACATTCAATATTATGATCTAAACTAAATTGTTGTAATGCTCTAAATAATCTTGCCCCTAAATTAGTATATAAAATAAATCTTGAACCAGAAATTTTTGTTGCTGCATTAAAATCAATTAATTTATTTTTAGTTGCAAGATCTCAATGTGCAAGAGGTTCAAAATCAAATTTAGTAGGTGTTAAATAATGTTTTAATTCAATATTATCATTTTCATCTTTACCAAAATTAACTGAATCATCACATAAATTTGGTAAATAACTTAATTTATTTTGAACATCATTATTAATATTAATTTGCAATTGATTAATTTTTTCAATTTCTTTATTAATTTCAATCGATTTTTGTTGTAATTGATTAGCTTTATCAATATCATTATGAGCATATGCAATGCTAATATCTTTTGATAATTTATTTTTTTTAAAATTAAAATCTTGAATTTTAGTTTTTAATTCTCTATTTTTAATATCTAAATTATATATTTCATCTATTAAATCAACATTAACATTTCTTTGTTTTAATTTATTTTTAACATTTTCTTTATCATTTCTTATTAAATCAATATTAAACATAATAATTATTCCTTATTATCTTGTTCTTTTTTAGCATCAATTACTTCTTGAGGTAATTTTAAATTATCATGAATATAATCAATTTGTTCTTTAACAATTGTTTCTAAAACTAATAATGTTTCAACAATTAATTCTAATTCTTTTTTATTTTTTTCAATAATATTTTTAGCATTTAAATATTCAGTTTGAATAATAGATTCAATTGTTTTATCAAGTTCAAAAGCAGTTTGCTCGCTATATAATTTTGATTGATATGGATTAACTGTTCCTTCGCTTGGAACAAATTGAGTCAAACCAACAGTTGTCATACCTAATTGCATAACCATTGCTCTAACCATATTAGTAACTTTGTATAAATCGTTTGCAGCACCACTTGTAATATTATCTTTTCCAAAAATAATTTCTTCAGCTGCTCTTCCACCTAATGTCATTCTTACTTGATTTAATATATCTGCTTTTGATTGAATTACTTTTTCTTGTTCTTGCGGAGTTTGTAATGTATATCCAGCAGCATTTCCACGAGGAATAATTGTAATTTTTTGTACAATTTCAGTGTTTTTACTATGTAAACCTACTAGTGCATGTCCAGCCTCATGATATGCAATTTGTTTACGTTCATGTTCACTAATAACTCTTCCGTGTCTTGCAGGACCTCCAATTACTCTATCAATAGCTTCATCAATAAATTGCATTGAAATAACTTTTTTATTATTTCTAACAGCTAATAAAGTAGCTTCATTTAATACATTTTCAAGTTGAGCACCACTAAAACCAGGAGTACGTCTTGCAACTTCAATTAATTTAACATTTGATGAAATATTTTTATTTTTTGCATGTATTTTTAAAATTGCTTCTCTACCTTTGATATCAGGTAATGTTACTTGAATTTGTCTATCAAATCTACCAGGTCTTAAAATCGCTTCATCTAATACATCTAATCTGTTTGTAGCAGCAATTACAACTACACCACTATCAGTATTAAATCCATCCATTTCAGCTAATAATTGATTTATAGTTTGGTCAGCAATTCCACTACCACCACCTACAATATCATTTTTTCCACGTTTTGAAGCTACAGAATCTATTTCATCAATAAATATAATTGCAGGAGATACCTTTCTAGCTTTTGAAAATAAATCACGAACTCTTTTAGCCCCTACCCCAACTAACATATCATCAAATGAAGAACCAGACATAGCAAAAAATGCACAATTGGCTTCACCAGCTACTGCTTTTGCAATTAAAGTTTTACCAGTTCCTGGAGGCCCATATAATATTACACCTTTTGGGGCACGTGCACCCATAACAGCATATTTATTTGGTTGTTTAATATAATCAACAAGTTCAATTAATTCATCTTTTACTTCATCAATTCCAGCTACATCAGTAAATCTAACATTTGTTTTAATCGGTTTAGAATTTGTTTTACCAATACCAAATATAGATTCTTGTCCACTTCCCATTTGTCTTTTAATAATAAAACTATACATAACGAAAAGTAGAATAATTAAAAATAATGGCATTAATGCACTTAATAAACTTAATCAATCAAAACCAGGTGAAGCACTAGTTGCATAACTAAATGCATCACTTAACATTTTTGATAAGATATTTAAAACATTTGCATCATTATCTCAACCTTCTGTTGTTGTTACATCAATATTATTTCTTATTACTTTAATATTGTTTTGAGTAGATGTAACTTCTACTTTTAATTGCAGATCAGAAGTTAAATTATATGTTATTAAATTACCAGTTGTTAATCTAGAAATTAACAATTCAATAGGTAGGGAAGTGTTTGATGCTCTTAATTCTATGTATACTTGATTAGTTGTGTTTGCATAATGAGTAGCAACTAAAGAATTTGGGTCAATATTTACATAATAATCACGATTATTATTTTTAAATAATAATCTATTATTTGAATATGTTAAAGTTGTATTAGAACCTAATGGAGTATTTGTTTTTTTAGTAGTAGTAATTACAATTGCAGCAATAATACCACCAATAGATGCTAATACTAATGATCAAATAATTAATCTCTTAATAGTTTTTTTACGATTATTACGAATATCATCACTAGACATTGCATCTTTAGATTTTGGTTGGCTTAATTTTTCAATTGCACTCGTTGTTTTTTCATTTTTTTTCTCAAAATAATGAAAAAAAGAATTTTTTATAAAATTAGACATGTTATTTATCTTCCTTTTCTACCTTTGTTGATAATATATATTCATCTTTTAAAATTCCAATATATGGTAAATTTCTCATTATTTCTTGATAATCTAAACCAAATCCAACTATAAATTTATTAGGAATATTAAAGCAAGAATAATCAGAATCTAATTTAACCTTTCTACCTTCTTTTTTATCTATAAGAGTAACTATTTTAATTGATTTAGCACCTAATTCATATAGCTTATCAATTACTAATTTTAATGTTCTAGCAGTGTCAATAATATCTTCTAATATAATCACATCTTGATCTTTAATATTACTGTTCATATTAAAGTCAATAATAGATGGATTGTTACCTACAACATTTCCTTTAAATGAACTTGTTGTTATAAATTCAATTTTATAATCAAACTTCAATTTAGGCATAATGTTTCCAATAAAAGGTATACAACCTTTTAATATACCTATAATAATTGGTGTTTTATTTTTATATAAATCATTTAATCATTCAGCAGCTAATTCAATTTTATTTTTTATTTCTTTTTCACTAATTAATATTTCTTTTATACGTTTATCCATAGTATATAATATTATATACTATTATATTGACTTCAACAATATAATACAATTGCATTGAATTTGATTTATTTTTCTTTCAAATCTTTTAGCTTGAATATTTATATTTTCATTATTTAAAAATGATATTAAAAAATCTTTAATTTTAGGTATTAAATTTTTAAAATAAATTTTTTCACAAATTATATTAATATTGATATTACAAATTTCAAATTTCATACTATTCATTTTTTTAATTGCAAAATCTAATATTTTTAAACTGTCTAAGTTTTTATTTTTAATATCATTATCATTAAAATAATATCCAATGTCATTTAAATTTAACGCACCAAGTATTGCATCTGATAAGGCATGAATTAATATATCACCATCAGAATGAGCAATAATTTTATAATTTAATTTAAATTTAACTCCACCAATTGTTTGTAAAGTGTTTTTTTTATATCTTAAATTGTGAATATCTAATCCATTGCCAATCTTATAAATCATATATTAATATCCTCTTTTAAATATTTTATTTAAATATTCACCTGTATATGATTTATTATAATTTGATGCAACTTGTTCTGGTGTACCTGTTATTAATACTTCACCACCATTTTTACCACCTAACGGTCCTATATCAATAATATAATCACAAACTTTTATAACATCTAAATTATGTTCAATAAGAACGATAGTGTCACCATTATTAACAATTTTATTAAGTACATCAATTAATTTTTTAACATCATCGATATGCAATCCAGTAGTTGGTTCATCTAATGCATATAAAGTTTTTCCAGTAGGTTTTTTTTGTAATTGTTTTGCTAATTTAATTCTTTGTGCTTCTCCACCAGATAATAAATTACTTGGAGTGCCTAATTGCAAGTAACCTAAACCTACATCAATTAATAATTGCAATTTACGGTGAATAATTGGAATATTTTTAAAAAAATCACATGCTTGATCAATTGACATTGATAATACATCATATATTGATTTTGATTTAAATTTTATTGATAAAGTTTCTTCATTATATCTTTTTCCATTACAATTATCACATTTAATATAAACACTTGGTAAAAATTGCATATCAATTTTGATAATTCCATCACCTTGACATTTTTCACATCTTCCACCTTTTACATTAAATGAAAATCTACCCTTTTGATACCCTTTTTCTTTTGCTTCAATTACATTTGCAAATACATCTCTAATATCATCAAAAACACCTACATATGTAGCAGGATTACTTCTTGGAGTTTTACCAATTGGATCTTGAGATACAACAACAATCTTATCAATATGATTTGCACCAATAATTTGTTTATATGGTAATGGTTTTTCAAATTTATTAAAATTTTCTTTAATAATTCCTTTGATTAATGTTTCATTTACTAATGTTGATTTTCCACTTCCACTTACACCTGTTACACATATCATTTTTCCTAGTGGAAATTCAACATTAATATTTTTTAAATTATTGCCACTTGCTCCTTTAATAATTATTTTGCTTCCATTTCCACTACGTCTATTTTTTGGAATTTCAATTTTATTTTTACCACTTAAATATTTTCCAGTTAATGAATTATCATTATTCATAATTTCTTCAGGAGTACCCTGAGCAATTATTTGTCCACCATAAATTCCAGCTTTTGGACCAACATCAATGATTCAATCAGCAGATCTCATTGTATCTTCATCATGTTCAACCACAATTAAAGAATTTCCACTATTTCTAATTTCTTTTAATGAATTAATTAATTTATCATTATCTTTTTGGTGTAACCCTATTGATGGTTCATCTAAAACATATATTACACCAGTTAAATGACTACCAATTTGAGTTGCTAATCTTATTCTTTGCGCTTCTCCACCAGATAATGTAGATGCACTTCTGGATAAAGTTAAATAATCTAAACCTACATTGTTTAAAAATTCAAGTCTACTAATAATTTCATCTAATAACATTTTACTAATATATTTTTGTTCATCAGTTAATTCTAAATTTAATAAATATTCGATTGCACTTTGGATATCTAAATTAGTAAATTCAATAATATCTTTTGTACCAATTTTTACACATAATGCATATTGATTTAATCTTTTACCCTTACATTCTTTACACGTTTTTTCAGACATGTATTTACTATAATATTCTCTTGCAAAATCACTATTAGTTTCTTCATGACGTCTTTTAATTAAATTTAATACACCTTCAACAATTTCTAATTGTTCATATTTACGATTATTATTGGATACCATAACAACACTAATTGGTTGTTTACTACCATACATAATAATATCTTTTTGTTCATCAGATAATTTTTTAATTGGAATATCTTTTGGAATTTTATAGTGATTTAATAAACATTCAAATTTTTGCCAATCTAAATTATTAGTATTTACAGTATTTTTAAAAAAATCAATTCCACCTTGATTTATTGATAAATTTGAATCAGGAAACATTTTATTTTCATCGGGTTCATAAGTAAAACCTAATCCATTACAATTATTACATGCACCAAGTGGACTGTTAAATGAAAATAATCTTGGTTCTAAATTTGGTATACTAAATCCACATTCATTACATGAATAATTAACATTAAACATTTTTTCATTATTATCATAATTAATTATTACACTTCCCCCACTCACTTTTAATGCAGTTTCAATTGAATCATTTAATCTAGATCTTGTTTGTTGATCATGATGTAAAATAATTCTATCAATTACTATTTCAATTGTATGTTTTACATTTTTGTCTAAATTAATTTCGTCATCTAATGAACAAATTTGAGAATCAATTCTTATTCTTAAAAAACCTTCTTTACGATATTTATTTAATAATTCATTAAAACTACCTTTTTGATTATTAATAATAGGTGCATAAATTATAATTTTAGATTCATCTTTTAAATTAATTACAAAATCTACAATTTGTCTAATTGTTTGTGTTTTAATCATACCATGATTATGAATACAATATGGAGTGCCAATTTTTGCATACAATAATCTTAAATAATCATAAATTTCAGTTATAGTTCCAACAGTACTTCTAGGGTTATTAGATGTTGATTTTTGATCAATAGCAATTGTTGGAGATAATCCTTCGATCGAATCAACATTTGGTTTTTCATTACCTCCTAAAAATTGTCTAGCATAACTGGATAATGATTCCAAATATCTTCTTTGTCCCTCGTTATAAATCGTATCAAAAGCAAGAGAAGATTTTCCAGATCCAGATAATCCAGTAATTACTACTAATTTATTTTTAGGAATATTTACATTAATGTTTTTTAAATTATTTTCTTTTGCACCTTTAATGATAATATAATTTTGTTTATCATCCATAAATTACCTCAATATTATTTTTTATATTTAGAATAAATTTTATCTGCAATACTATCTGCATTAATATTTTTTATTTCCTTTTTTATTGAATCTATTTTTTTATTAATTTCATCTGATTTAAAATCATAATTATCATTATCTAAAAAATAATCATTATATATATCAATTACTTTTGAAATATTTCTATCTACATTAACAAATTTTTCATTAAATAAAGATTGTAATTTTTCATAATCTTGTTTATTTAATGCATTTAATAAAATATATCCTAATATGTATTGAAATATAAATTTGTTTATTTTCATATTTAATATTATTTTATTTTTGATTTTGTTTTTAGTTCATTAACAGATTCAATTTTATTATTTTTTATAAATGTAGATACAACATCAGAGTTTCTTTTAATAACACCTTCAACCACATCAACATAACCAGAAAGTTTAACTATAACATCAACAACATTATTCATTTTTTCAGATTTATAAGTTAAATCTTCGATTAGATAATCGATTTTTTTGAATACGATAGTTATTCTTCTAAAGGCAATTATAATGTATATGAATGCAAATATACCTAATATACATAATATTGCAATTAATGCTATTAATCAATCTTGCATATTAATATTAATTATATAAATATTTATAAAAAAATTATAAATTTATTGTAATTGAATAATTATTGGTTAAATAACATGAATTATCAGGTTTAATAATCAAAATTGGAGTACTAAAATAAATATTTAATGTATAAGAATTTACATTATTGATTAATTTATAGTTATTAGCAGTTATTACTGGCTGATAATAAACAAATTTAGTATCAAAACCATTAAATTTAAAATATTGATTTATAAAATCATTTAATAATTGTTGATCATAATTAAAACCATTATTAAATGTTAAATTAGTATTAATCCAATTTGTAAATAAAGATATTAATTCATTATCATTAACTAATTGATTTATATATAAACTACTAGTATAACTTGAATTATTATAATTATCAATAATTTGATAACCAGTTGAATAATTAGTAGTTATTCAGTCAGTTTTTTTAGTATAAACATTTGTGGATAACAATACAGGTAATAATGTTTTAATTAATCCTCAAGATGATCCATAACATTTTTGCATAGCACTAACTCTATTATTAGAATCATTAAGAATTTTTTGTCAATTAACATTTGTAGTGTTTTCGCTAATATAATTTCAATTGACAATACCATTTTCATTAATGTTTGGATATAAATATGAATTATTAGAATTGAATTTCATTGTAATTGTGTTAGATGAACTTATTACTAAATTAACAGGAATACCACCATTAATAACATTATTAATTAATGATTCAATTGTAGGAGAAACGTTAATATTACTCATATCTAATGTCATATTTTCTTTAGATAATAAAACTGCAATAGGTAACAAGTCAATAGTAATTTTATTTTTTAAATTAAATGTTCAATCTACAGTTTGATTAACTGTATAATTTTTGTTATTATAACTAAAACTTTCATTAGATTTTGAATATACTAAATTTTGATCTATTGCACTATATAAGTCAGTAGTGCTACCATTTTCAATTTGAACATTAGTAAAAAAATCATTAATAATTCATTTAATAACTTCATATATACTTTTAGTTTCATATTCATATTGTGGTTTAAATACATTACCAATATTTTTTGTTCTAACTTGAATTGTAGAATTAAAATTAGCAATATCTACAATATTTTTAATTGTGTTTATAACATTATTATTTCCTAATATAGTTAGTAATAAATCAAAAAATGAATTTGAATTATTAGTTGTAATTTCATTAACAACAAAATCTAATATTCTAATTTTTTTATAGTCAGAATAATCTAATGGATTATCAACTAAACTTGGATCATTTTGATTAGCAAAATCAATAATATTATTAATATATTGTAATAATGCATTAGAAATTGTTAAATAATTACCACTTAATTGATTTAATTTATTAATTAATCAAGGTAAAAAATCAATTAATGTTTCAAATAAATTTTTATTACTTGATAATTCTACTAATAATTGTGCAATTATTCCTGATGCATCACCTAATGCTGGAGATAATAAAGTATTTACTGTATTATATAATTTTTCTAAATCCTTAACTCATTGTTCAGTATTAGCTTCATTATTACATTCTTTTTTAATACTATATAAGATACTTAAGATTTCTTCTTTTGTTGTTGAAATAGGAAAGTATGTGTCTACAAGTTCAATTATGAAAGATAAATTATAATAAAAATATGTAGATAAATTTATTGGTCTAAATAAATCTGAAATAACTTTAGCTAATGCATTATTATTTGTTAATACATATAAAATATTGTATATATCACCATTAATCGAAGTTAAAAAATCATATATATTAGGATTTTTTGCAGTTAACAACATTATATTTTGAATTGATTTTAATATTGTTTTAAATTTATAAACATTATTATTAACAAATTCTGAATTTAAATTAATTAAATCATTTTCATTAACATTATTAATAGATTGATTTAATGTATTAATGCTGTCTATTAATGTATTACCATTTGTAACATTATTTACAATTGTTTTTAAACAATATGAATTAGGTAATAAATTAATATATTCAGAATTTTTTAATTCATATTTTAAAACATCATTAACATATAATTTAACATTTACATTATTACATGAAGATGTTAAATAAGCATCATTGTTAATATATGATTTCTCATATAAAAATGGTTTTAAATTTGAATCATTAAAATTTATAATAATTTCAACAATTTGATTTGGAGAAACAATTATATTATCAATATTAAAATTAAAATATAAATTTTCAAGATTTAATTCTTGAATAGAATTAGTATTATTAGAAAATTGAATAACAAAATTTCCATCTAAATTATTATTCGAATTTAATTTCAAATTATCTCCACAAAAAAGATTTAAATCAATAATGTTTGATCCATTTCATGTTTTCAAAAGATTACTAATTAAATTTTTTATACCATAGTAAAGATCAATTTGGATATTTACTAATTTAGATTCGGATAAAAAGTAATTATTAAATAAATCAATTACAGCTTGAGAATTAACTGCACTATAATATGATGAATAAAAAGAATTGATAGGATTATATTTTGTGTCTAATATCGAATCAATATAATTAAAGTTTGTAGAATTAATTGAAGTAACATTTCAATCCATTAGTTCTACTAAATTATTATTTGTTATATTAGTAGATGCAATGTTTTTATTAGGAATTACATCATTAAATTCTATTTTACGATTTTGAATGGTTAATTTACCAAACGGAGTTGATAAAGATGGTAAAAAAATATAAAATATAATTTCATCTTTTTTAAGTATATAAAAACTAGTGTTAATATAACAATTACTTGGAATTGGTAAATTAGAATACATTAATATATTATTAAGTATTTCATGTCAATCTAAACTAGGAATATCATTAATACTTAAACCATTAAATGCAATATTTTTATTTGAAATTATAAATTGATTAGAATTAGGAATATTTAAATTTTCAAAATTAATATTGTAATTAATAATTGTACTTTGTTTAATATTATCATTATTTACAGGAATATTAATATTTCAATTTTGAATTGTAATATTAGATAAATCTAATTGAGTATTTATTAAGTTAAATTCATATCATTGATTAATAATTAAAACTAAATTATTAATGTAATTATTAGTATTATTAATTAAATCACTGTATACATAAAAAATATTTTCATTATTAATATTGTTACTAGTTAATTCAATAGTTTTAGTTTCATTATTATATGAATGAGTACTTGAAGATGTTGTTGTACAACTTGATAAAACACCTACAGAAGCCACTGTAGATATGGAAAATATTGAAGAAAATAATATTGATAAAAATTTTATTTTTTTCATATAACTAAAAGTTAGTATATATTATACACTAAAATCTAAAATAAATCTATAATATATTAAATTGTTATTATCATTAGGATTTGTAGAAAAATTAATAATTAATTCATTATTTAAATTAACAATATTAAAATTAAATAAATTATTATTTTTATCTAAACAATTAGGTGGTAAATTATTAATATTAGTAAGACTATTTATATAGTTATTTAAACTATTAAAAATATCAATTTGACTCATTGTTTTAATTGTACTAATATCTGTTGTTTGAAAAAAAGTTGAAATATCATTTAAATTTAAATTAAAACTTGTTTGTTGATTAGAATCATTTGATATTGATACATTAATATTTATAACAATATCATTTCAGTTATTCATGACTCTAAGAATTTCAAATATTTGTTTATATGATGGATTTAAGCTAAATATAAATGTATATTTATCATTAATTAAATTTTTAGATTTTAAATAATAAATTTTAGGTATATAAAAACCATTATTAGGAGCGACTAAATTTATCGCGTTAATTAATTCGTTATCATTTACACTATCTATATTTACATCAGAAATTGAACTTAATTCACTTTGATTTAAATCAATTGGTTGACTAACTAAAGAAGAATTTGGTTTTAAGTTTTGTTCAATGTATTTATATGAAAAATTAAACATATTTTTAATATAAATATTATAGATATAATTATTGTTAGAAATTTGTAAAATAACATTTTTACATAATTCATTATCAGAATTTGTATTTAATTCATTCATAAATAATGATGCATTATCATCCACAACAATTTGAGAATCAATAAGATTATTTATTGTATCAATTAGTTGTTGATATTCATTCAAACTAATTTCATTTTGTCATTCATTAATTGATTTAAACATCAATTCTTTTGAATCAAAGGCATTTAAATTATATTCAATAACTTGTTTACTGTTTATATGAGCAAAATTGCTAGCACATGAACTTAAAACAATTGGTGAGCTAATAATTAAGGGTGCAATTAAAAAATATAATAATTTCTTTTTCATATTATCTTACTGAAATAGATTGTGGAACATTAATTTTTTTAATTTTATCATATGCATATATTGTCACAACACTAAATACTAATCCAATAATTCCTAAACATATTAAAAACATATAATATGGTAATGATGGAGAAATGATTATTTTAAATCCATTAAAAATTAATAATGAAGTTAATTGTAAACCTAAATATGTCAATGGAATTGAAATAATAATACCTAAAAATAATACTATATAATACATAAACATAAATAAGAATATATTTTTAATATCACTAACTCCTAATACTTTCATTAATGCAATAAGTTTGTTAGATTCACTAATTAATACAAAAGCTATTAAAAATAAAATAATTAATAATACAGGAATAAAACAACTAATAACTATAATTTCTATTCTTGAAAATGTAGAATCTAATATTTGACCTAAATTAATTTGAGTGGTGTCAATTGATGAAATCATTGTAATAATAGGTTGATCAGTATCAAAAATAGATACTAATTTTCTAACTCAATCACCAATTGTTGTTACATCAAAATTATTATTACATAATTCGTTATGTGTATATAAAATATTACTTTGGATAAAATTAGTTATTTCATCATTTGGTTTATCACTATATTTATCTAAATATGAGAATCCATCAACAATTTCATTATTATTTTGATAATCTACAATATTAGATATATGCATTATTGTTGGTATAATATCTCATGCATTTTCTATGAGGGTAAGGAGTTCCCCACCATTTGTTTGTCCCTCATTAAATCCAATGTTTGTATCTCAAATACCTTTAGACGTTGTTAATCCACTTGGTGAATACACCCCTCCATAATTGTATGCTATTCTTGGATTTTCTTCATTTGTATAAACACCATTAAATGGCACATATCCATAACCGGGATTATTAGGACCATTTCATTTTTGATTAGGAAGATCAAAAGTTTGAAACCCTAAAATTTTGTTTGCATATTTTTGTAAAGTAAAATATTGTTGTTCTGATTTTGATGAAGTGATTCCAACAATTTTAAAATATACTTTATTGTAAGTTTCTAATTCTAAATTTTTTCTATTAAATCTATCATATAAATTTGTAGCATTTATTTCAAGTACATCATTAATATCAAATGAATATAATTTTTGTACAACTTCATTGATGATTAATGGAAAAGGATTTTCAATACTTCCATTTGCAGTGTTTGATTCTAATAAATAAGAAATATCATTATTATTTTCATCATATAATGTAACAAAGTTTGAATTTGATTTTATTCCAACAATTTTTGTAGATACTGTATTTATATTTTCATTATTTTTTGAAAGAATATCACCATTTATATATGTATATGTTTCATCATCATTAGATAACGGAATTACTCCATATCCAATTTTGTAATTAAATTCAGGAATAATTTGATTTTCATCACCTTTATTTGGATTTTTATCATAAACATATTTATATCAATTTTGAAATAAAGTATTTTGAGAATTTGTTAACATTTGTACACATAATTGAACAACTTCAGATTTTATTGTATATGTTGGTGCTGAATTAACTGCATTATCACTATTTAATACTCATTCATATGCATTAGTATCATTATTATATTCTTTAATAAAAATTCATTCTTTTTTGTTTGATGCAGTTAAATATTCATCACTAATATCACTACCATCAATAGTGAAAGGTTGTTGATAAACATTTGGTAAATATGTAGAATAATAAATTTCAGAATTTGGATCATTATTTTGTTGTTGTAATCAATAATAAAACTGATAATTAACTTCAATTTGTTCTTGAAATAAATTATTAGCAATATTTAATATACTGGTAGGAGCAATTGATTTAGCTATTTCTCATGCATTAATAGGTGATCCGGCAACATCAATATATACATCTAATAATGCTTTTATAAATATTTTATTGTTAAAAAAATTCGCATTACTATTTAATTGATTTGATAATGAAGTGTTAGGCATAAATAAAGAAGTAAAATATTTATCATTTGAATATGGATATGCAAGAGCGTTTGCATATTCTTTACCACTATAAAAACTTTCCTGCGGTGCATTAAGTGGATTTAAATAATTACCAATATAATAATTATTTAAATTGACATCTTGTACTTGACCTTTGACAACTCCACTAACAGTTCCACCATTAGATGAATAAAAATTTCACATACCATATTGAGAAATACCTAATTCTTCATATGGCATTGCAGAATAATAACCACCATTAATAGTTGGTGTATATAAATCAAAAGCATATTTATAATTTTTATTTCTATTGGTGTAACTAAATGCAATTGAAAATTGATTATATGTACCAACGGTAAAAGATAATAAAGTTGTAAATATTGTAATAATTAATATTAACAATGAAAATCTAACTATATTACCCATTATATAAGTAACTCTAAATGAATTAAAAGCACTAAATAAGTTAGTTAATTTTTTAGAATAAATAATGAATTTGTTCATTCTAAATTCACCACTTGAATTTAATAATTCAGTTGTTTTCTTTCTTAATGTTCATAAAATTACTAAAATAATTAATAAAAATAAAATTATAAATAAAATAAAAAATATTGCAACCATTAATAATGCATTAAAAGTTGGGGTAGGAATATCTAAAGTCCAATAAGTACTAATAATATTATTTAAAGGGAATGTTAATAATAAACTAAATATATATGATAATATTGCACATATTATTGATGGAAATAATGCAAAAGGAAAAAAAGTAATAGCAAGAGATATTTTATCAATACCGTTTGCAATACATATTCCCAATATATTTTTATTTTGTTTAATAATACTTCTTATTAATGTACATATAAAAAATAAAGATAAAAAACCTATTAATGTACCAATGATTATCCCTATTGTTAAAATGGTATTTTGTAAATTATTTAAAAAATAAGCACGATTATAAATTAATATATTAGGTTGATTATAATCATCTAATCTATAAGCAGTATTAGTTAAATAATTTTCAATTGTAAAATTACTTAATTTAGATAATATATCTTGTTGTTGAAATATATTTGTATCAGGTGGATATCTTACCGAATAATATATTGTGCTAGATTCACTTACACCTAATGTACTTCTAAAATATCCATATTGATTAACGTATAATACACCTGAATGTGTAGAATCAATAAAATAACTATTTTCATTTACTATTGGATATAACATATCAGGAGTAAATCCACTATCAATTAATACATAAGGAATTGAATTAACATAAACCTTATATTCATCACTTAAATTATTTAATCATTGAACAAAATTATCATATGGTTCGCTTCTATTAGTTTCAGGATTGTATACATATATTTTGTTTTGTTGATTAATAGAGTTATTATCATAACTCATTAATGGTAATTGCATAATGTCCATTAAAGTTTGATGTGGAATAGTTTTTTTATTTGATGCATTAAAATAATTACTACTTGCAATTGCAAAATAACTTGTAATATCATATAGTTGAATATCAAATGGAATTGCAGCTGAATCTCCAATTAATGGTATTGTTTGAGTACAAGAAATGTTATAACCACAACCATTATAGATCATAGTCTTAACTTGCATATTTTGTCTTAATTTATATCAATATGAATTTTTATTAATTGTTTTGTCACTATTATAAATATTATAGTATTGATTATATTCATTTTCATTTTGAGGTTTTAAAGCTAACTTTTGAACAATAGGAATAATATTTTCAATTACATCATTTGATAAATTTCAAATTCCGTTTGAAATAAGTTGCATAAATAATCATGGTTTATATACATTCATATATTGTGAATATAAAAATTGTTCACTGTATTCATTATAATTTGATTCAATATATGATAATGAATTTCTTAAACTTCAACAAAATTTAAAACTATTATATATTTCATTTTTGAAATAATTTTCATTATATTTTGCTATAGGAAAAACAGTATCATTATTAGTAATTAATTTATTAACTTCACTATCATTGTCAACCATGTACATAATAAATGTTGAGTTATCTTGCGATTCATTTAAATTAATAGTTTGATTAATGGTATAACTTAATCCTAAATTATTTAAATATTCTTGTAATTGTTTATCTGCAGGTGATTCTATATTAATACTTACATCACTATTTGATTCATTTATAGATTTTTCACGAATACTATCTGGTATTGTAATTGTTATATCAGCTAAATTACCTTCATTTAATATTTTACTTTTAGATTGATTAAGCAATGATATAGATGAAAAAATTGTTAATATTATTGTTAAACCAATCAATAATAAAAACATTAATTGTAATATTAATAATTTTGTTTTTTTAAAAATTCTTAATGAATTTTTAATAAGCAAGTCAAACTTATTATTTCTCATAATTAATTATGTTATTGATTATTATTGATATATATATATATATCATTAAATAGAATCAAAATAATAAAAAAATTAATATTTTAAAATAGAAAAAATTTCTCCAGTAAGTTTTTTTCTTCCATTTAATGATTCTAATTCAATTAAATAAGCACTACCAACAACAATACCATTAGACATTTTAACTAATTTTTCTATTGCTTCAACAGTTCCACCAGTTGCTAACAAATCATCAATTATCAAAACTCTTTGATTAGGTTTAATATCTCCTTTATGGATCTCTACACTAGATTCACCATATTCTAATTTATAACTTATCTTATATGTTTCACGAGGTAATTTATTTGGTTTTCTTACTAAAACAAAACTTTTTTTTAATTTTAATGCAAGAGGTAAACCAAATAAATAACCACGAGATTCAGCACCAACAATTACATCAATATCATATTTTTTAGCAAAATTAGCAAATTCATCAATTATTTGTTCAACAACATTTGGATATAAAAATAATGGTGTAATATCTTTAAATATTACTCCTTTTTTAGGATAATCTTTAACATCCATAATGTATTTTTTAAAATCAATCATAATATTAATCCTTATTAATTAAAATGATTTATACCAATTACAGCTTGTTCGTCTACTTTATCATAGATTACTTTGTTATCAATGTTTCTTTTATTTTTTCTAACATTAGCTAAATATATTTCTCTTAAATACATTGAAATACTAAAAAATAATAAAGATAACATACATATTATAAAATAAAGTAACAAAATACAAATAAATAAAATTAATTGATTGAAAATAAATTCAACAGATATAAACAACATTATACCTAATCCATATACTAAACTTGAAAATATAATATATAAACTTGATTTAATATTTTGTCTTAATTGTTCTATATTTTTAGTAATAATTTGTTTATATGTGTAATTTTCTTTTTTATTAAATTCAAATAATAATTCAGTGTAAATATTATAAATAATAATTGTAGATAATGTAAATACAAATAATCATACAACAATAGAATTAATATCTACAGGGATTCTTAATAAGTTAATAATACCAAATGAAATAAATATATTAAAACATGAAATTAAAAATATTGGTAAAAAATTAATTATGTTAAAAAATACAATTGAAAATATTATTAAAAATGCTAATGAAATAAACATACAGTTAACTGCATTTGTTAATAATAAATTAGAAATATAAGGATTGTTAGTAGTATATGATATATCTTCAATATTAATATTTCATAATGTAGTAGGATTAATTGCATTACTATCTAATCTAATATGGTTATTTAATACTCATTCCATTATTTGATTAACATTCATATTATTTTTAGATATTAAAATAATTTGTGATATTCAATCTCCATTTCCATTTTTATATACATTATTAATTAACTCTTGTGATAACCATGTTAAATTATTTTCAGCACTCATTGCATTGATAAATTGTTCTACACCATTAGCATCAGCGCTGTTAAAATTAATAATAATTTCAGTAGAATAATGAAAATATTGAGAATAACCAGGACCAATTGTAGCTAACAATACGCATCCAATAACTGCTAAAACAATAATCAAAATAGGTAATGATCATATCAACTTTTTAACAAAATTTGATGAATTAAATAAATTATTAATTGATTTATCAATTAATGAATTAGAAATTAATACATCATTTTGATTATCATTAAAAAATCTTAATGAATCTAATTTTTTTACATATGAAGCATTCACTAACAAATTAGGTTTATTTTTAAAGTATAAATAATATGAAATTGAATACATTATTAAAAATATAAATCCTATTGCAATTATGTTAGCAAACATAACAAGAATTAAAGAACTACCAAGTTCGTTAATTCTATATTTACCAAAGAATAAAAATACTAGTGATATTAATACAGCAGGAATAAATGTTGCAATTGATATTTTAATAAATTTTTTAATACTATATACAAATGAATTAAAAATATTAAATTTCTTATATCGAATTGCATTTCTTAATGAATTTTGACTATTAATAATAGGTAAAAACATTGTTATTACACCTATTAGTAAAGATAAAAAAGAACTAATACTATATATACTATTTAAACTTGTCATCATAATTAATGACAATCCAAAAGAAAATAATGAAGCTATAAAGCCTAATACTCCAGGTACTTTATAAAGTAATGATACTATAATTCCAATTACTAATAATAATACGCTAACACCTACTAATGAACCATTAAATGCAGATAAATGAGTAATAGAATTACTTAAATAATTAGGATATTCAAATACTATATTATTCATATAAGTAATTAATGAAGAATATATTTCCTGTGAATTTATATTTGAATTAAGAGTATTATTTAAAAGTTCAGGTATAATAACAGTTTCATCATATGATCCATTATTTAATGAATCAATTAAATAATTAGCGTTACTAACAGAAGGGTCAACAAATTCAGTTTTTACACTAAAAGAATCACTTGAATATGTTGTTTTAGTAATTTCTAAATCATTATCAGGATTGTCTGTATTATCACTAAAAAAATAAAAGAAATTATTATAATCAATTGTATACATTCAACCTGAAAATAAATCTATTTTTTCAACATTTCAAGAATATAAAAATTCATATATATCTGCACTTTCAAAACTAATTGCTTTTTCACTATTTTTATATTCATTAGAAGAAAAGAAATCTTTTAATAATTTTATTAATGGATCAACGCTTCTATCAATACCATAATCTTGTTGATTAGCATAATATAAAAATTCCATTGCACCAACATAATTTGTTTTATTTCCAGCTCAATCCATGAATGCTATTTCATCACTATTTGTAATTGAATTATATAAATTGTTAATAGTAGTAATTTGATTTTTATATGGATCATTATTAGGGTTAAATTCAGAATCGTCAGAAGGTCTACTTTCTTCAATAAAATCATTTGAGTTTATATTAACTCTGTATTTTAAATATCCTATTGTAGCTAAAAATTGTAATCTATTAATAAACCCTGTTCTGTTGATTCAAAATATGTATGATTCTTTTGGGATTTCTTTAATTACAGGTTCAGTTGTAGAATCGCTACCATCGCTAGATGAATCATCATAAGTTTGAATTAAACTTTGTGTAGTTGTACTTTTTTCACTAGAATCACCTAATGTTGAATCAGATATATATTGACGTTCTTGTTCGCCATCTCATTTATAAACATTAGTGAATTGATCCTGCATATTATCTAAATTTCATCCACTAATTTCATTAGCAGAATTTCTTAATTTCATATCAATGTTTTCTTTATTAATTGTTGCCTTAGAAATGTCATTATTAATTTGATATGTTTTATCAAAATTAATATTGTTATTATTAATAATTAAACCATTATTCACATTAACATTTTCTAATGATAAACTATAAGGATTAGATAATGCATAGTATAAAGATAATTTTTGCAAAAAATCATTTACATAATTACCAGAATCATAATTAATTGCAATACCAGGAATGTATTTTTCAGTATAAACTCTAATAGAACCATATGGAATATTAGAAATATTATCTTGTATACTAATTGGTAAATATTCAATTGAACTTTTTACTTCAATTGAATTAACGCCTAATTTTTGGGTTTGAAAAGTTATTTTATTTGAAACATCTTCAACAACTTTTAAATTTTCTTCATCAGTTAAATTTCGATCTAAATTAATGTTGATTTTAATTTCAATACTATCATCAAAATTAGTCCCCTTATTTGAAGAACCTCTAGTTACAAAATTTGCTATTCCAACACCTAAGCCAGCTAGTGAACCACAAATTAAACTAGTTAATCCAAAAAAAGATATTCATTTAGTTCATTTGTGATTTTGAAATCATTTTTTCTTCATACAATTTATATTATTTTATAATAATATCAAAATAAATATGGAAATAAATAAAGAAAAAATGAATAATATTATAAATTTAAAAATAAATGAACTAATTGAAAGTGCAAATCAAAATAACTATAATGAAAATGATATTCAAAAAATTTTAGATGCAATTGAATTTGCAAAAAATAAACATGATAATCAGCTAAGATCCTCTGGTGAACCATATATTACACATCCTATTTCTACTGCAATAATACTAATAAAATGAAAAATGGATATAACAAGTATTATTGCAGGTGTATTGCATGATGTGTTGGAAGATACATTAACTTTAGATGAAGAAATAAAAGATAAATTTGGTAATGAAATATTATTATTAGTTAAATATGTAACTAAAGTTAGTTTATATTCTAAACAAAATAGACAAGATAATAGAGAAAAAAGCAAAATTGAAAAAGATTACATTGTACAAGTTTTTTTATCTATGTCAGTTGATATTAGAGCAATTATTATTAAACTTGCTGATCGTTATCATAACATGTTAACTATTAAATATTTAAAACATGAAAAACAAATTAAAATTGCTGAGGAAACACTAGAAGTTTATGCAAATATTGCCGGCAGAATTGGTATGTATAAATTAAAAACAGAATTACAAGATTTATCTTTTGCTGTATTAAAACCTCATGAATATAATGATATTAAAAACAAATTAAAAGAGTTAATTTTAGCAAATGAAGTTGAATGATTAGAAATAAAAAATAAAATTATATCAATATTAAATCAAAATAATCAAGTATTTGAAATTAAAGAAAGAATTAAAGGTATATATTCAACGTATGATAAAATTCAAAGTGGTCATAATATTGATAATATACATGATATTTACGCATTAAGAATTATTTTGTCAAATAGTATTGATTGTTATAAGGTATTAGGTTTAATTAATATGAATTTTAGTTATTTACCTAATGCATTTAAGGATTTTATTTCAATGCCTAAATATAATTTATATCAATCATTACATACTACTATTAATGTAAAAAACACTTTAGTAGAAGTTCAAATTAGAACAAACGATATGGATAATATTGCCGAATATGGTGTAGCATCTCATTGAAGTTATAAAGAACATAGCGAGGATAAATTTAACAGTTATCAAACTATATTAGATAATGTTAACAAAAATATATTAATTCAAGAAGTAATTAAAAATCCATACAATGAAGAACACATTAAAAGAATTACTAAAGAAAAAATTATTAATGTACTTGTCTTAAATAACGAAACAAAATATTCATTAAACACAAAATCCTCATGTTTAGATTTAGCAATTAAACATAATCAAAACACATTTGTTAATTTAAAAACAATATATGTTAATGGTAGAATTTCAAGCTTTGATACAATTTTAAAACAAGGTGATGTAATTAAATTTGAATATGCAAATACATTAATGATCAATTCAACATGAATAAATTTTACTAATTCATCTTCAAGTTTAACTTTAATTAAAAAATTATTAGAAAATATTAAAAATAATGATAAAGATAATGTTAATCATTTTATTAAAAAAGTTAAGCAAAAATTAGGAATATATTATTGTGGAGATTATAACGTTAATATCATTATAAATAAAAAATTAAATATCAAAAATATAGATAATTTAATTAAAAAATTACCTGCAGAATCACTCAATGATATCGATTTTGTAAATATTTTTGATAAACGTAAAAACATTAACAAATTAGCATTTAATAATTTTTATAAAAAATATTATGTTAAATTTTTAAAACCAAAATATTTTCAAGAAATCAATGAAATTTATTTTTGTGATTTAAAATTTCCTGATTGTTGTAATAAAATTCCAGACTTACAAGTTGTAGGATATGTTGACAAAAAAAATTATTTAATAATTCATAATATTAATTGTGAGGAATTAAAAAAAATCAAAAAAAACATTAAATTAATACCATTAAATTGAGATTATAATGAGTTAGAAAAATATCCAAAATTTTTTAAATATCATTTAAATTTTGATTGTTCATGAACACCGTCAATTGGTAATGTAATTACAAGTAAAATGAACAAATATAAAATTACATTATCATCAATTAATATTAATAGAAATAAAAAAAATAATATTGCGAATATAAAAATGTTGTTATATGTAACTAATATTCAATGAATAAAATATTTTATTAACGATATAAGTAATGAAATTAATATTTTATCTAATATTAATTTTTAATATTAATCCCTAAATCATCTAATAAATTATTATCTACATGAGTTGGTGTTTGAAATAATATATCATATGCACTAGCATTTTTAGGAAATGCAATAACATCTTTAATGTTTTCATAATTCAACATAATCGCTACTAATCTATCAATACCTAATGCAATTCCACCGTGTGGAGGAGCACCATATTTATATGCATCAATTAAAAAACCAAACTTATTTTTAATTTGTTCTTCGTTTAATCCAATAATTTTAAACATTCTTGATTGCATTTCAGGATTAGTAATTCTAATGCTACCACCACCAACTTCAAAACCATTTAAAACTATATCATATGCTCTTGCCTTAGCAGATTTTAAATCTTTATCAAATGTTTTATGATACTTTTGTTGTGGTTGAGTAAATGGGTGATGTGCAGCGACATATCTTTGTTCTTCACTACTATATTCAAATAAAGGTCAATTAACAATTCATACAAATTTATAATCATTTTCTTTTTTCAAATTTAAAATATTTGCTAATTGAGATCTAACAATTCCTAATGCACTATTAACTATATCAATAGAATCAACAATAAACAATAAAGTTGCATTAATTAAATTATGTTTAGTTAAAATTTTATTAATTAAATCTAATTCAATATGTTTTGCAAATGATCCATTTGTTATTTGTTTGTTTTCAACATGTAATCACATCAATTCTTTAGCGTTCATATCTTTTGCATATTTATCTAATTGTTTTATATTAGATTTATCTATTATAGAATCCACTATAATGTATTTAATACATTTTTTATTATTTTTAGCATTGGAAAATAATTGAAAATTAGAATTAATAAATAAATCAGTACAATCATTTAATTCATAACCAAATCTTAAATCGGGTTTATCTGATCCATATGTGTTCATAGCATATTCATAATCCATCTTTATAAATGGAATTTTTATATCAATATTTAAAATATTTTTAAATAATTTTTGAAACATTTTTTCAATTAATTTTTGGATATCTTTTTCATTAACAAAAGACATTTCAATATCTAATTGAGTAAATTCAGGTTGACGATCACTTCTTAAATCTTCATCTCTAAAACATTTTGCAACTTGAAAATAACGTTCAAAACCAGATATCATTAATAACTGTTTATAAATTTGAGGAGATTGAGGTAATGCATAAAATTCCCCTTTATGAATTCTTGAAGGAACTAAATAGTCGCGCGCTCCTTCAGGAGTAGATTTTGTTAATATAGGAGTTTCAATTTCGACAAAATCATTTTTAATCATATATTGACGAATAAAATTAACAATTTTACTTCTCGCAATTATGTTTTGTTGCATGTTTGGTCTTCTCAAATCTAAATAACGATATTTCATTCTTACATCTTCTAATGCATCAGTTTTATTTTCAATGATTAAAGGAGTTGTACTAGATATATTTAAAATGTTTATTCTAGATAATTGAATTTCAATATCACCATTTTTAATATTTAAATTAGGATCATTTCTTAAACATACACATCCATATATTTCTACAATAGATTCTCTTGAAATTTTTTTAACAAGTTCATAATATTGATTAGTATCATCTAATACTATTTGAACCATACCTGTTTTGTCACTAATATCTAAAAATATTAATTTACCCAATTTTCTATTTTTTTTGACTCAACCTTTAATTAATACATTTTTATTAAGTAATTTATTATTTAATTCACCGCAATATGTTCTTTTCATAATTTACCTTTATTTATTTAAAAAAATAGATATATCTTTTAAATTTATGATTTGATGTTCATTGTTTGCTAAATTTTCAACTAAAATATTTTGAGAATTTATTGAATCTTTGTTGATTCAAATAAAATATTTTGCATTTTGTTTAATTGCATTTTTAAAATTTTTATCTTTTTTAAATACTTCATATTCAATATTAGTTTTAAAACCTAAATTTCTTAATTTATTGGCTAATGTAATACCAATAATGCTAGATATTGAATCCTCACACCCTATATAAACATCAATAAAGTTATCAAGTTTAAAATCATAATTATATTTATTTAACAACATTAATAATCTTTCAATTCCAATAGCAAAACCTATACCTTCATAATCAGGACCGCCAGTTTGTTTAATTAAATTGGAATATCTTCCACCACCAATAATTGTAGATTTTCCAATTAAATCATTATCTAAACTAACAAATTCAAACACCAATCCTGTATAATAATCTAAACCTCTTACTAAGTTATAATCAATTTCATATTTTATTTTAAGAGTATCTAAAGTATTAATAATATTATTAAAGTAATTTTGATCTTCTTTTGATAAAAAAGATGATAACTTAGGAGCGTTTTTAACAAATTCTTTTTGTGAATCAACCTTATCATCCAATATTCTTAATGGATTTTTATCTAATCTATTTAATGAGTCTTCACTTAATTGAGATTTAAATTTACTAAAATATTGTTTTAACTCATTAATTCATAATTCTCTTTGTTTAAAAGAACCTAAATTATTAATTTTTAAAATCACATTATCACTTAAATTAAAAATATTTAATATATCATTAGCTAATAATAATATTTCAACATCACTTAAAAAGGATTTAACATTCAAAAATTCAACCCCATATTGATGAAATTCTCTCATTCTACCACTTTGGGGACGTTCATATCTAAATAAATTAAATAAATAAAATAATTTAGTAACATCATTATTATTAGCATACATTTTATTTTCTACATATGCTCTTATAACACTTGCTGTACCTTCAGGACGTAAGGCTAAATTACGATTACCTTTATCAGTAAAATTATATAATTCTTTATTAACAATATCACTAGTTTGACCAACAGATTTTAAAAATAAATCTAAATGTTCAAAAGTAGGAGTATCAATTTGATTAATAACATACAAATTAGATATTGCCTTTAAAATATCATATATTCGATTTATTTTTTTATTTTCTAAATCAATTCAATCTGCTGTTCCTCTAGGTTTTTGAAATACCATAATTAATCCTTGTTTATTTTATTTAATTCATCAATAATAATTTTAGCTTGTTTTTCAGTTGACAAACATGCATCAACAACTAAATAATTAATACCATATTTGCAACATACATCTACTAAAAATTGTTTATAAATTTTGTGTAAATGTTTAAAATAATCTTCGTTTTTATTGAAATTATCAGTTTCAACTTTTCTATTTCTTAAAAATAATCTTTCTTTAAATACTTCTCAATTAGCATCAAGAATAACATATAATTTTGGAACACCTAATAAATAATTTACTTCATTACATATCGATTCTCATAAACTATTATAAAAATTAAAAATAGATGGATTATTAATATTTTCTCTTGCAAATAATCAATCTTCAAATATGCTTCTATCAAAGATAGTCAAATCTTTATTATTAGCATTTTTTTTGTAATTTTCAAATCTATTTAAAATAAAATAATGTTGAAAAAGTGAGCCATATAATTTATCATTATTTCTTTCATACATTTTTTCTAATAAATAAGACATTAATTTATCATCTTCATGCAATTCAAAGATAACATTAGATGGTTTAATAATGTTATGTAAATATTGAGATAAAGTAGTTTTTCCCAAAGCAATCATACCACCAATAACAATGTTATTAGCAATTTTAATTGGCTTATTATTTGGAATTATTTTATTCTCCATAATATTCTCCCTCTTTTGTTAATTCTTTTTCTAATTCATCTAATGTAACAGTACTTGTTTCTTTTTTTACAATATAATCTGATTGTTTTTGTAAATCTGATAAATAATCATATTCAATAAATTTAATAGCAAAAATAGGATTTTTCTTAATTCACTTTCAAATAATAGGTTTTATTAAATCAATAGAAATATTTTTTAAATTTTCAATATTAAAATTATTATTTGATAATTCTTTTGTTATTTCAGTTTTTAACATTGATGTAATTTTATGAACAAGATGTGTAAAATCTTTAGCATAAAAGCTTCCTCTTGTTAACATTGAAACATTAATAACAGTTTTTTTAGTTTTAGAATATAAAAAAATTAATTTAATAATTCCATCAGCAGATAAAACATTTCTTTCTTTTAATAATTCATTACTATTTTCATTTATATCATTTCCATTAATATACATTGGATTTGCGTTGTATTGTAAATTAGTTATACTTACTTCATGATTTAGCATTTGTACAACATCACCATTTTTAACAATTAAAATATTTTTATCATCATATCCAAGATCAATTGCATTTTTCTTTAATGTTTTTAACATTTTATATTCACCATGAATAGGCATAATATATTTAGCACCAACAGATTGAATCATTAATTGTTGTTCACTACGAGTTGCATGACCAGAAGCATGAATCTTTTTTTCTGGTGAATTTTCATGGACAGTAACACCTAATTTGTATAAATTATTGATCATTTGCTCAACTGAAGCATAATTTCCAGGAATTGGATTAGATGATAATATGACTGTATCAGAAGGTTTTAATGATATCTTAGAATGTTTTTGAGAAGCCATAACATTAAGTGCTGCATTTTCTTCTCCTTGACTACCAGTTAATATTACTAATATTTGATTATCAGGGTATTGATTGATGTCTTTAGGTTGAATAAAATCAGTATCACTAGCCTTTAAATATCCTAATTTACGACTAATTTTTACATTAGATTCCATTGATTTTCCTAAAATTACAATTTTTCTATTTAAATTAATCCCCATTGCAATAATAGATTCAATTCTAGATAAATTACTTGCAAATGTAGATACAAAAACTCTTCCTTTTGATTCTTTTATATAATCTTCAATATTTTTAATAATATATTTTTCAGATTCGCTAAAACCAGGAACTTCTGAAGATGTTGATTCACATAAAAGTAGATCAATACCACGTGAAGAAATTTGCATTAATTTATGCAAATCAGTTTGATCACCACTTGTAGCAAAATCAAATCTAAAATCTCCAGTTTCTACAATATTACCATTAGGTGTATTAAATACAATTGCAAATGAATCAGGAATACTATGACATACCCTAAAAAAATCTATTTTAATATTTCCTAATTCAAATTGATCATTATCAGTATAAGGAATAATTTCAGGTTTATTAATGTTTTTATGTTCATTAAGTTTTTTTTCAATTAATTTTACAGTTAATTGAGGAGCAATAATTTTTGGTATTTTAATTTTTTTTAATATATAAACAATACCACCAATATGATCTTCATGACCATGAGTAATTACTAATGCTCTAATTTTTTTTTGCTTTTCAATTAATGGTAAATAATTTGCAATTAATCCATCAACTCCTAATAATAAATCATTAGCAAATTTTATTCCAGCATCAACAATGACTAAATCATTATCATGTTCAACAACATATGTATTTTTACCTATTTCTTCTAATCCGCCTAAAGCGTATATATATGTCGGAACATTGTTTTTATTAACAATTTTTTCCATGAATATTTAACTATCCTTTAAATATAAAATATATGAAAACTTGCATAAATTGCAGTTATAAATAATTATAATAATTTTTTATGAAATTAATTAATAATTATTAAAAGATAACATTTTTTATTAATTTATAAATTCTAATAATATCTAATATATAAAAAAATGCAATTATTTTTAAATTTAATAATTGCATAAATAAAATAAAAAATTAATTATTTTTTCATTATTGATTCAACTAATGTTTTAAATTCTTCAGGATTATTAATAGCTAATTCAGCTAACATTTTACGATTTATTTCAATATTCTTTTTGTTTAATTCATTCATAAATGAGCTATAAGTATAACCTAAATCTCTAACAGCAGAATTAATTCTTACAATTCATAATTTTCTAAAATCACGTTTTTTGTTCTTACGATCACGATATGCATATTCACCAGCACGAATTATTGTTTGTTTTGCAATACGATAAGATGTATGTCTTGTTCCTCATGTACCTTCAGCTTGTTTTAAAACAGCCTTATGACGACGTCTAGTAACTGTACCACCTTTAACTCTCATAATAGTCTCCTTTTAAAATATATTTTTTATAAACAATGTGTATAACGTTGTTTATCAGATGTTTTTAAAATAGCATCTTTTCTTAAATGGCGTTTTTGTTTTGTGCTTTTACCTTGTGCAAGGTGTGAACGATATGCATGTTTTCTTTTTAATTCACCAGTTTTAGTTTTAGTAAATCTTTTAGCTGCAGAACGTTTTGTCTTATGTTTAATTTTCATTGCTTATCCTTTCTTAATATTATTATTTATTAGGTTCAATAATTGATTCATATCTAAAATTATTTACTTGTTTATTAATTTGAATAATTTTACCTACACCATCTAACATACTAATAAATTTTTCATATACTAATTGAATATATTCTTGTTTAGTACACATACGCCCTCTTGCTTCAATGATAAATTTAACTTTATTATTATCATTTAATCATTTTTTAGCATTTTGAGCTTTTACATTTAAATCATGATCACCAATTAAGGGTTTAACTTTTATTTCTTTAATTTTTATAACTTGTTGATTTTTTTTATTAGCTTTTTGTTTTCTTTTTTGTTCAAATTTAAATTTTCCATAATCTAAAATTTTAGCAATAACTTTGTTATTTTGAATTGCAATTACTAATAAATCCAAATCCTTATTTTGAGCAAGCTTTAAAGCATCATCCCTATTCATTTCGCCAAGATGTTGTCCGGTTTCATCAATAACATCTAATACTTTAAACTTTATTTTTTCATTAATTAAAATATTATCTTTTTTATTATTGGAATTTTTTTGATTATTTATAATCATATTACCTTTTCATTAATTTATATAAATTTATGTATAAA
>CASDOM010000002.1 GCA_949282435.1 uncultured Ureaplasma sp. | reverse complement strand
TTGTGTTCCATTATTTAAAGTAATATTCATTTCTAATCTTACATGGCTATCAGTTTCTAAACTAGAAACAAAATGAATTTTAGAATTATTTAATTGGTTTTCTGGTCAATTAGCATCCACACTGTGATTGTGAAGTCAACTGGATGGGTCAGTTAACAATGATTCAAGATCACTATAAGTGTTAATTTCATGATTGATTAAGTAATTGATTAGTGTGTTTGAGACTTGGAAGCGTTTGATTGAGGTTGGGATTAGCATTCATTTATAAAGAGTGCTAATAATTCACTTAATGTGTTATAATTTTAATTAAAATAAGGTAACAATTATGAGTAACAAAAGAGATTATTATGAAGTATTAGGTGTCAGTAAAACCGCAACTGGCGATGAAATAAAAAAAGCATATAGAAGTCTTGCTAAAGAATATCATCCAGATAGAAATAAATCTCCAGATGCTGAAACTAAATTTAAAGAAATAACAGAAGCATATGAAGTTTTGTCTGATCCGCAAAAAAGAAGAAATTATGATCAATTTGGATTTAATGATCAATTTTCTGGTTTTGGTGGAGGTAACGGGTTTGAAGGATTTGGTGGTTTTTCAGATCTTGGTGATATTTTTGAACAAATGTTTAATGGTGGATTTGGATCTAATGGATTTGCATCTGGATTTAGACAAGGTGGTTTTTCACAAGAATATAATGAAAACATTAATATAGAAAGAATTTTGAATATTTCTTTTATTGAATCAATTAAAGGTTGTGAAAAGAAAATTAAATTTAACAGAAAAAAAACTTGTTCACATTGTCATGGTTTAGGTGCTGAAAATCCAAATGATGTTGTGGTATGTTCAACATGTAATGGGGTTGGTTATGTTATTCATCAAACTAGAACTCAACTTGGAATGATGAGAACTCAACAAGTTTGTCCAACTTGTCACGGTATAGGTAAAAACATTAAAAATAAATGTACAAAATGTAGAGGTAATAAATTTGTTGAAGAAGAAATTATTTTAACTATTAATATACCAAGCGGAATTGCTAATGGAGAACAACTTGTTGTATCAAATAAAGGTAATGAAATTAACAACAAAGTTGGTAACTTATATTTAGTGATCCAAGTTTCTTCTAGTAAATTCTTTGAAAGAAGAGGAAACGATTTATTATTAAAGCAAATCGTAGACCCACTTATATGTATGGTAGGTGGTTCAATTAATGTTGTATCTCCATGAGGATTAGTTAAATTAGAAATACCAAGTGGAACCAAAAATGGTGATACATTAAAAATTAGTGGTTATGGAATTAGAAAAGATCAAAAGAAAAATTTATTTTCATCTTTTACTAATGGTAATTTATATGTTAATGTTATTTATGCAAAACCAACTAATTATGATAAATCCGATACAATTTTGTTAAAACAAATTTTAGATAAATATCCTAATAATAAAGAAATGTCTGATTGAAATGAAAAAATATTAAAAGAAATTAAAAATTAAATAGGAGTGTAATTATGTCTGAAAACAAAAATAAAAAAGTTCAAAACAACAAAAATAAGAATGAACAAAAAGTTAATGATAAAAAACAAGAACAAATTAATTTAAATGCTGAAATTGAAAAGTTAAAACTTGAAAATACTAATTTGAATAATTTAATTGTTAATTATCAAAGTGAAATTGAAAAATATAAATCTCAAATAAATAAAATTAATGATGAATATATTCAAAAAGTAACTCAAAAAGCTACTGAAGCTAAAGAAATTTTAAACAAAAAAATAGTGGAATTAGAAGAAAAATATTCGCAAGAATTTAAACTTAAAATTAATAAATATGTTGAAGATAAATTTGAAGGTTTATTAAATACTATTGATCAATTAACCTTAATTGTTAATTCAAACCCTTCAAATCCTGATATAGCAAATTATTTACAAGGTTTTAAAATGATTTTAGGAATGTTTGAAAATTCACTTAATAATTTAAATATTTATAAAATAAATATTAATGTTGGTGATAAGTTTGATGAATCATATATGCACGCCTTTGAATTAGTGGATGATAATTCTGTTGAACCAAATCATGTAAGCTCAATAATTTCATATGCATATAAATATAATGATAAAATCATTAAGTATGCATCTGTAAGAGTGCACAAATAATGAATTTTAAGTATATAATATATAATTATTGTTTTTAATGGTGATAAATATGAGTAAAAATACAAAAATTTTCTTAACTAGTAATGATGTAAAAGAATATAAAGAAAAATTAGATTATTTAATTAATGTTCGTCGTCCTGAAATTATTAAACAAATTCAAGATTCTCGTGAACAAGGTGACTTGTCTGAAAATGCAGACTACGATGCAGCTAAAAATGAACAAGGTCATATTGAAGAAGAAATTGCCAAAATTAAATCTATATTAGATAATTATGAATTAATTGATTCAATTTCTATTGATACTAACAAAGTTACTATTGGTACTACTGTAACATATTTTGATTTTAATGATAATAAAGAATATACATTTACTATTGTTGGTTCTGAAGGTTCAAATCCTGAAGAAAACAAAATTTCAAATGAATCACCATTAGCTAAATCAATTTTAGATTTAAAAGTAAATGATGTAGCTGAAGTAAAGGGTATTGAAAAACCTTATAAAATTCAAATTAAAAAAATTCAAAAATAATGTTTAACTTTTTTATTTTTTTGTTAAAATATTTTTTTGTAATCAATGTATAATTTGGACAGATAGCGAAGTGGCCAAACGCAGCTGACTGTAAATCAGCCACCTAGGTTTCGTTGGTTCGAATCCAACTCTGTCCACCACTTGTTGGCCTGTAGCCAAGCGGTAAGGCAGAAGATTTTGATTCTTCCACGCGTAGGTTCGATCCCTACCAGGCCAGCCATTTGTTTTTTTAGTTTATTTAGTAAAACATTAATTAAGTTTAATAATATGGTGCAATTCCATAAAAAAACACCTTACACTTGATTGCGTTAATGCCTCATTAGCTCAGTGGTAGAGCATTTCACTTTTAATGAAGGGGTCACAGGTTCGAGTCCTGTATGGGGCACCATTTAAAATTTTTACATAACACTTTGTTATGTTATGCTGGAGTGGCGGAATGGTAGACGCACAGGACTTAAAATCCTGTGTCCGTTTAGGACGTGAGGGTTCAAGTCCCTCTTCCAGCACCATATGCGGGTATAGTTCAATGGTAGAACTATAGCCTTCCAAGCTATTAATGTGAGTTCGATTCTCATTACCCGCTCCACTATAACTTTTTTGCCAGCATTTATGTGCTGGCTTTTTAATTATTTATAATTAAATTAGTTAAATATTTTATATAGGTATCAACAATGAGTTTTATCGATAAATGTAAATTATATGCAAAAGCTGGTAATGGTGGTGATGGTATTGTTTCCTGAAGAAGGGAAGCACATGTACCTTTAGGTGGACCAGCAGGTGGAAATGGTGGTTGTGGAGGTAGTATATATTTTATTGGTGATCATAATGAAACATCATTAGAAATTTTTCAATATACTAAAAAAATTATTGCTAAAAATGGTGAAAATGGTGGAATCAAAAATATGTATGGTTCTAATGCAGAAGATTTATATATTAAAGTTCCTTTAGGTACAGTTGTTACAAATTTAAAAACTAATGAAATCATTGCTGATATATTAGTTGAAAATAAAAAATATTTAATTGTTGAAGGTGGAGTTGGAGGTCATGGAAATGCATATTTTAAGTCTGGATATAACAAAGCACCAACATTATATGAAAAAGGTGAAAAAGGTGAAGAATTAGACTTATTATTAGAATTAAAACAAATTGCAGATATAGGAATTATTGGATTACCAAATGCAGGTAAATCTACTTTATTATCAAAACTAACTAATGCAAATCCAAAAATTGCTAATTATCAATTTACTACATTAATACCAATATTAGGTTCATTAGATTATAAAAATAAAAAAATAATTTTAGCTGATATTCCTGGACTAATAGAAGGTGCATCAGATGGAGTCGGACTTGGTTTTGAATTTTTAAAACATATTGAAAGATGTAAAATTTTAATTCATTTAGTGAGTTTATCTTGTAATGAAGAAAATAATGTTATTGATAATGTTAATATTATTTTAAATGAATTAAAAAAATATAATGTTAATTTAGCTGATAAAGAAATGATTATTGTAGGAAATAAATGTGAAGAAGATATTGATGATTTAAATTGAAATCTATTACAAAATCATTTTAAAAATTCATTATTATGTAAAATTTCATGTTTAAAAAATATTGGTTTAAATGAACTAAAAGAATTAATTTATAATAAATATTTAAAATGAGAATCAGAAAATATTAATATTAGTATTGATAATGATATAAAAACATATTCAAAAAAGGAAGCTAAAGATAATAAATTATCTAAAGAAATAAAAATAACAAAAATAAAAGATCATTTATATAATGTGGAATGTGAATATTTAGAATATTGATCATATCGTATTCCTATTAATACTCAAGATAATTTATTACGTTTAAACCAAAAAATTAAATCTACTAATTTATATGAAAAATTAAAAGAAATTGGTGTAAATGAAAAAGATACAATTAAAATTTATAATATAGAATGAGAATATGAATAAAAATTTAGAAAAAATAATTGATTTTATTCAAACTAAAATTGATAATACTAATAAAAAAAATATTATTATTGGAATTTCAGGTGGAATAGATAGCTGCTTAACATTAGCTATTTTAAAACTTTATATTAAAAATATTAATATTTACCCATATTATTTACCAATTGAATTTAATCATGATTTCGATGATATTAATTTAATTGCTAATTTTTTAAATATAAAAATTCCTACAGTTGATTTAACTCACTTATGATATTCCACAATTAATGAGTTTAATATCAAAAATACAAACAATCAAAATAATCTTAAATCTAAAATTAGAAATATGTTTTTATATGCACAAGCTTTTGAATTAGATGGATTAGTTATTTCTAATTTAAATTATGATGAATATTATTTAGGTTATTTTACTAAATTTGGTGACAGCAATGGTGATCTTTATCCATTAATTAATTTATTAAAAAAAGAAATTATAGAATTATCTCAGTATTTAAATTTACCTAAACAAATTATTAATAAACAACCATCAGCTGGATTATATATCAATCAAACGGATGAACAAGAACTTGGTTTAAGTTATCAAGTTATTGATGATTATTTAATGTATAAAAATATACCGGATTCTGACTTAAAAAAAATTAATCAAATAATCAATAAAAATAAACACAAACGTATTTTAAATTATTTAATTGACAATGCTTATAGAAAGGATTAAGATGAATCAAAACAACTTTAAAAAAATTTTTTGTTTATTTTTAATTGTAATATTTTTGTTAATATGTATTGGATTAATTATTGTGGGTGGAATATTTTTAGGTTTAAATGTTGATCATTTAGACTTCACAATTCATAATAGAAATTTTTATTATTGTTTAATAGGTTCAATTTTAGTTGGTATATTTGGTTTTAATTTTATCTTTTTTGTTATGATTTTAATTATTTTTGTCTCTTATAATAAACAAGATATTAAAAAATATATTTTCAAAATATTTAAGATAAAAAATAATGCTAATATTTAAATAAATATTAGAATTATATTAAATGGATTTATTTATGATGCGTGATGATACAGTACAATTATTAGAAATTTTGAAAAATGATTTGAAAAATGTTAAAAACAAAAATCAAATTATTGAAACCAAAAATATTTTTATTAAAAAATATTTAGCTCCAATGTATAAACAAATCAATAATGTTGAAGACAAAAAAAGTTTTGGTATTATGCTAAACAATTTTAAAAATCAAATCGAAGAAATTGTTAATGTTAAAATCAATGAATTTAATAATCAAATAGATAACATCAAACCATTTAGCGATTTAGAATTATCAAATATAAATTTTAATAATGGACACTTTCATTTATTAAATAAAGTTACTAATGATATTATTGATTTTTTTAAAAAATTAAATTTCACAATTATTAGTGGTAATGAAGTGGTATTAGATAAGTTTAATTTTGAAAACTTAAATATCCCTAAAAATCATCCTGCTAGAGATAGTCATGATTCATTTTTTATTAATGGATCATTATTGTTAAGAACACATTGTACAACTAGTACTGCAGAACAAATTTACAACAATCAAGATGAAGATATAAGAATCTTATCATATGGTAATGTATATAGAAAAGATGATGATGATGCAACTCATAGTCATCAATTTATGCAAATTGATTTTGTTTGAATTAGAGAAAACTTAAATTTAAAAAACTTAAAATGAATTATTGATTCATTTATCAAATATATATTTGGTAATGATATTAAAACAAGATATCGTTTATCATTTTTTCCTTTTACTGAACCAAGTTTTGAAGTTGACATAAGTTGTTTTAAATGTAATTCAGTTGGTTGTAATGTGTGTAAAAAAACAGGATGAATAGAAGTTTTAGGTGCAGGAATGCTTCATAAAAATGTTTTAAAAAGTGCAAATATTAAAAATAAAGTTGGAATTGCATGTGGGATTGGTGTTGAAAGAATTACTATGCTTAAATATTCTGTAAATGATATTCGTGATTTATATAATAATAATTTTTATATTAATAATCAATTTAAAAAATAAAGGAATTTAAACATGATTTTATCTAGAAATTTATTGAATAAAATTAATCCCAAGTTTGCAACTTTATCGAATGAAGAATTACAAGTTGGTTTGAATTCTATTGGTGTTGAAGTTGAATCTATTATTGATCATTCAAATTTAAAAAAAGGTTTAAAATTAGCAAAATTAATTAATATTGAAAAACATACTAACAGCGATCATTTAAACATATGTAAAATTGAAGTTGATAAAAAAACTATTCAAGTTGTTTGTGGTGCTAAAAATTTAGTTAAAAATAAATACGTTGTATATGCACCAATTGGATATGAATTACCTGATGGAAATATAATTGCACAAAGAAACATTCGTGGGGTTGACTCATATGGAATGTTGTGTGGTTATAGTGAATTATGTTTAGATAAAAAAGAATTTTTATCTAAATTTGATTTGGATTCAATAATAATGATTAGCTTAAATGCTAAAGTTAATGAACACAATTTGTATGATTATTTAGGTTTAAATGATGTGTGTTTTGATTTAAGTATTCCAAGTAATCGTAACGAATTAAATGGAATTTATTTTTTAGCATATGAATTAAACTCTTATTTTAATTTCAAAACAAAATTATTAAGAGATATTGAAATTAATGAAATAAAACAAAATGATTTAAAAATAGAAATAAATTCATCTAATGTTAATGCATATGGTTTGATTAAATTTACTTTAAATAAACCATATGATAAATATGATTGAACGATTAAAAAATATTTAATTAATGCAAACATCCATGTTACAAACACAATTGCTGATATTGGTAATTTTATAACTTTAATGTATGCAACTCCAGTTCATATGTTTGATGGATGAACAGTTAAAAATAAAATTATTGTTGATGAATTAAAAAATGAACTAACTTGTGAATGTTTAGATAATAAAGAACACACTTTTACATCTCAAATTTTATTTACAAAAGATTCTTTAAATCAACCAATTGCATTTATTGGATTAATGGGTAGTAAAAAGTGTTCAATTAATGAGAATAGTTGTGAGGTGTATCTTGAAATTGCTAATATCAAGACTGATTATTTTGTAAAAACAACTAAAAATATTTTAATTGATTCTTGATCTAAAAAATTATTTTCAAAGCATTTAAATGTTAATGTTTGTGCAATTGCATTATTTAACACTATTAAACATATTTTACCTTCATTTAAAAATATTATTAATATTCAATGTTATAGGCATATAACATTAATTAATAGTGTTAAAATTAATTACACTTTAGAAGAAGTTAATAATTTTTTAGGTACAAAATTAACTTATAATCAATTTAATAAAATATTATCTAGAACAGGTTTTATTGTTGATAAAAAAACTGTTATTGCCCCATTTTACAGATCAGACATATTAAATGTTTATGATATTTGTGAAGAATTATTAAAATCTATGGATATTAATAAATTTGATATTGAACCTATTAATTTTCACATTTTAAGTTTTAATAATAATTTAAAATATGATTTTATTAAATCTGTTGCTCAGTATTTTGTTAATTGTAATTTTATTGAAACTAAAACTTATAATTTGACTAATTTAACTAATTTATCACTATTTAATATTTTTAATATTGAACATCAAATAAGTATCTCAAACCCAATTTCAATTGATAAAAAATATTTAAGACATAATTTGGTTAATGAAATGTTAAATATCTTAGAATATAATTTTAATCATCAACAAAAAATGTCTAATATTTTTGAAATTCAAAATATTCATTTTTCAAATAGTGAATCTCATCAAATTTTATCTTCACTTATTTATGCACCTGTGTTTAATAATGTTATTAATCAAAACATTATTAATAATGATTTTTATAATGTATATAATTTAACAATTGGTTTATTTAAATATTTGAATATTAATAATTTAAACATTATTAATGAAAAATCAAGATCTAACCAATTATATGATGAAAATAATTACAATATTTACATTAATAATGATTTTATAGGATCGATTAGTCAAATTAAAACTTCAGTTTTAAATACACAATATAAAATTATGAGCTCTAATGTATATTTAATTAATTTAAATTTAGATAAATTGTATTCTCAATTTAATTTAAATTCAAAATATACAATTACAAGTGCATATGAATTAAATCCAATATATAAAGAAATTACTTTTACTAATCCTAGTAATTTAAATATTAATAACATTATTAATAAATTGTATGAAGATAAATATATTGATAACGTTTCATTAATTAATATATATACAAAAGATGAATTGAAAAGTTACACAATTCAATTAACCATTCAACCTATGAATGTGCAATTAAGTCAAAATGAAATATTAAAATGTATTGAAAATGCGATTTCCATTTTAGAACTAAATAATTTATGTGTAAAGAAGGAACAATAATTATGGATCAAACTAAATATAGTTGAGATTTAGATGCAATTTTATTAAATAAATCATTAGATGATTTATATCAATCATGATTAGATAAAATGCATAAATTATCAAATTTGTATAATAATATTTTTGATAATGAACAAAATTTTATTAATTGACTTTATGAATGTGAGGAATTTGAAAAAATTTCAAATCGTTTACATAATTATATTTCTAATAACAAAAATGAAGATTTAAGTAATTCATTATGAAATATTTGAGAACAAAAAATTATTAATAATAGTATTGAATTTAATAAATTAATCAGTAATTATTCTAATTTAATTTTAAAAAATCAAAAAAAAATTAAGTTATATTTAAAAAATCCCTCAATTAGTGATTATAAAAGACAATTCGATTTAATCTTTAAATCAAAAAAACATATATTAAGTGATAAAGAAGAAGTGATATTATCTCAAATTCATCAATTTTGTGGTGGTTTTGAAGATATATATTCTGTGTTTACTGATAATGATTTAAAGTTTGCAGATGCAGAAAATTCATCTGGTGAAATTGTTAAATTAAATACTCAGGCTGATGTTTTTAAGAATTTAAAATCAAAAGATCGTAAATTAAGACAAACATCATGATTAAGTTTTTATTCAGCATTTTATCAATTTAGAAATAGTTTGACTAAAATGTTATATTATAACTATTTAATGTTAAATACTTTCGCAAAACTAAAAAAATTTGATGATTACATTGATAGTGTTTGTTTTGATGATGAAATAGATAAAAAATATATTTTGAATATATATGAACACATCAAATCAAATAGTGATTTAATTTCTAAATATCGTAAATATAGAAATCAATATATTAAAAAAATTTTAAATATTAATGATGATTTAATGCCTTGAGATGCTAATGTAGATTTAATTGAAACTAATATTGAATTTGATATTGAAGAAATTAAACAAATCGCTATTGATGCATTAGGTGTTTTTGGAGATGAATATATTAAAATATTATCAAAAGCATTTGAAGAACGTTGAATTTCATTTTTACCTAGTCCAAATAAACAAACTGGTGCATATTCTATTGGTGGTATTAAAGGATTGACAAAATATTATATATCAATGAATTTTGATCATACTATTAATTCTTTATATACATTAGTTCATGAATTGGGTCATTCAATTAATAGTTATTATATCAACCAAAATCAAACCATATATGTTGGAAATTCAATTTTTTATGCAGAAATTGCATCCATTACTAATGAAATGATTTTAAGTAATTATTTATTAAAAAAATATCATAATGATAAAAAAATGAAATTAATGATTCTAGATGAATTAATTTCTGGATTTATAGCTACAACATCAAGACAAATTATTTTTAGTAATTTTGAATGAATTGCAAATCAATGAATTAATCAAGGATCTGATTTTGTTTATGAAAACATTGAAAAAACATATTTAGAATTGATGAAAGATTATTTGGGTATTAATAATCTTGATAAATATACTTCAATTCCATATTTATATTCATTAGTTACACCATTACGTATTAGTCATTTTTATATGGGTAATTTTTATGTATATAAATATGCAATTGGACAAATTGCAGCAATGATTGTATCTGAAAGAATTATTAATAATCAATCTAACATGAAAGAATTGTATTTTAAATTTTTAAGTAGTGGTAATAGTTTAAACCCTATTGATACAATAAAATTACTTAACATTGATTTTACGAAAAAATCATTATGGTCTGAAGCAAGAAATATTTTAACTAAATGAATAAATGAATATTGTTCATTAATTGATGATTTAATTAAAGAATAAAATTGGAACAATTATTTTAAGTCATCAATTGTAGTTATTTTTATATTTTGTTTGTCGCCATTAACTAATTTATATTTAATATTTTTATTAAAATTTTTTAATAAACTAAAATCATCATTAAAATCTTTATTTAAGTGTTTATATGCTTTTAATATTAATTTTGTTTTAAATGCTTGAGGGGTTTGAATGATTTTATAATCATTTCTATTTACATAATCAATATTGTTGTTTATATCTAATTTAATTAAACTATCATATATATTAACAACAGGTATAATTGCATCATAATTATGATTGAATAATTCATCAGTAATACTATTTACTAGTGTTAAATTTAAAAATGGTCTTGCACCATCGTGAATTAATACATATTCATTAGTACAATGTAATAATCCTAAATAAGATGATTCAGATCTAGAATTACCACCAATAACTATTTCAATTTTTTTATTTTGACATATATGTTTATATTCTTGTTCATATTGTTTATTGATTACTAAAATAATTTGATTACATTCTAAATCAGACAAAAATGTATTAATAGAATATTCAATAATACATTTTTCATTAATTTTGGTTAATAATTTATTTTTATTAGCAAACCTTGTGGAATTTCCACCGGCTAATATTATGGCAGTATAAGTTTTACTCATTAATTATTTTTTTCCAATCATATAAATTTATTTTATTAATCTTATCAAACTTTAATGTAAGCATTAGTAATTTAGATAAATCAATATCCACATCAATATACAATATATTATAATTTTCATCTAATAAATTAATTTCATTATTATTTAATATATAGTTATATTCAATTAATTTAACATATTTATTGATTGATTTAAATCAATACAATAATGAACTTGATTTTGATTGATCATAAATGGATCTATTAATAATATTAGAATATATTGAATTAAGATTAGTATTATATGTGTTAATAAATTTATTTTTTAAAGATTGGAAATTAATAGTTTTATCAATATCAAAAAGATAATTTTTATTATTTAAATCAATAAATTTGGTTTTTGAGCAATCTAATTTAGGGTTATATTCTAAAATTATTTTAAAAATTTGATTTTGAATATCACTAATTGTATTAATAAAGTTTTTGTATGATAATATATTAATTTTTATGCACATGTGTAAATGAACATTATAAATACTATAAATATCATTAATAGGAGTGTCCCGATTGAATTTATTGTATTCACATATAATACCATTGAAATTATGATTAGAACTTAACTTTTTCATTATTTCAAAAAAATATTCATTATTTGAATTTTTTATTTCATATATGTTGTCATCATATGAATTATCAAAATTAATATTACGATTATTAGTGTATATATCAATTAATGGAAAAGGAATATCTAATAATTTAAAATTATCAATTAAATATTGCTTAATTTTAGTTTTAGTATTGGAAATTTTAATTAAATCATTAATATATTTATTCATAATTTTAATTTATCATATTGTTCTTGCAATACAATATAAATTTATATATTTATTAGGTTTTGATAGCACGATTATCATTTTTTCCATTGGTGTAGGACAAACTGATACTTCATTATTGTTTTTATCAATTATTTTTTGAATTTTAATATTAATGTTTTTGTATGTTGGAGACAAAATTTCAATTTTATCATTAATATTAAAATGATTTTTTACAATAATTTCATAAGTTTTATCATCAATTTTTTTATTAATTAAAAATACATAATTTTGTATTAATTGTTTTGTTTCATCATGATATAACATTTTATTGTAATTTTGTTTTAAATCCATAAAACCACAGTCAACAGGTCTATTGGCAGCTTTATATAATTCATTTATAAAATATTGATTAGATTTTTTGTTTAAATAAAAATTATCAATCATATTCCTATATGATTTAACAATTGTAGCAATGTAATGCACTGATTTCATTCTACCTTCAATTTTAAAAGAACTAATTCCTAATTTAATTAGTTTGTTAATATATTTAGATTGTTGCATATCTTTTGCAGACATTGTAAAATATTTAGATTTATTTTTGATCTCTGGGTTTTGAATTTGATATATTCAACGACAAGATTGAGCGCAACCTCCAACATTTGCATCTCTTAAACTAAAATTATTGCTCATCATACATCTTCCACTATATGATACACATACTGCACCATGAATAAATACCTCTATTTCAACTTCATTATTTAAATTTTTAGTTAATAATTTTAATTCTTTATAGCTAACTTCTCTTGCTAAAACAACTCTTGTAGCACCGTTTCTTTTTCAAAATAATGCCGCTTTTGAATTACATATTGATTGTTGAGTCGAAATATGTATTTCTTGTTTTTTTTCATTTAATATTTGAATTATATATGGATCAGCAGTTATATATGCATCAATTTTTAACTCAATTAATTTATCAATAAATTCATTAGCTGAACTTAATAATGGATTATGACAAATAATATTAGTAACAGCATATACTTTTTTATTGTGATTATGAGCATAGTCCACAATTTCTTTAATATTATCAAAATCAAAATTAGAGGCATGAGCTCGTAATGAGTATGCTTTTGCACCAATAAAAATTGCATCTGCTCCATATTCAAATGCATAATATGCTTTTTCCAAATTTCCGGCCGGAGCCAATAATTCTACTTTATTTTTTTTCATAATTTTTAATTGATTCTACTCCACCTATAAAACCGGATGAAATTAACTTATTTTTGCTAAACATTAAACATTGATTATATAATTCTTTTTTTATATCATTATCATAATTGTTGTTTTGAATATATTCAATTGCTTGCTTATATATTTTATAAATGTTTAAACAATAATCATTGTTTTGAAGTAACCCGTCAATTCTTATATAGTCTAAATTATGTTTTATTAATATATCTAAATATTCAATTAAACATAATTCATATCCACTCAACATATGAGTACCATGAAGATCTTCATATATAATATTAGAAAACTTTCTATCCAATTCTTTAATGTAATAAACTTTGTTTTTAACATATTCATCATTTATGTCATTAATATATTCTTTGAAATTAGTTATCAAATTTCATCTTGAATGCATAATAAAAGAGTGACCATGAGCTTGTATGCAAATCTTTATGTTAGTTGGTTTATTTAATAAAATATTGTTTACTTCATTTAAAAATAATTCATTAGATAAGCTTATTGATTTGATGTTATTTTCACAATAAAAATTTAATTGTCCATATGAAGTAATTAATGTGTTTGGATCATAATGCAAATTAAAATTATATTTATTTTCATAATGATATTGAGCAACCGACATATCATTAAATACAACTGTGTCAATATTTAATTTATTTATGAAATTTAAATATTGTTCTAATGAATTTAATTGATTTTCAAAAAAGAATGAATTAATATTTACTCAAATTTTAGTTTGTTTATTTTTAGCATAGTCTACAATTTGTTTTAATTCTTGATTGTTACAATCATATTGATTTCTAACCCCAAATTTAGAATTTGTTAATAATATAATATCAACATTTTCGTTTATTAAATTTATTGCATTATTAAAACTATTTGGTGAAACAATTATTTCCATAATAAAGTTTAATTATATAATAAATTATAATAAGTATGGATAAATCATATAAAGATATTATTTATATTAAGAATTCTAACAATCAAAAACCTAAAGCTACAATAATGTTTATTCATGGTTTTAGTTCGTCTAATATGATTCATTATTTATTTACTCAATATAATGAATTTGTTGAATATGATTATGTTGCAATAAATTTACCCGGACATCAATTTTATGACAACAACATTACTGATTTGAAAGACTATTCAATAAACAATTATATTAATTATGTTAAAAAATTTATTATTGATTCAAATATCAATAATATTATTTTAATTGGACATTCAATGGGTGGTGGAATTTCGTTATTTTTAACTCAATCATTAAAAGATAGAATTAAAAAAATTATTTTGGTATCTGCAATTAACAATGCAATTTTTAATAGTAAAATTGGGATTAAATTTATTAACTCATTAATATTAAATAGAAAAGATTCGGTTAAAAATATTGAGTATTATCAAAAAAATAATAAAAATTTTAAAAAAATTAATAAATATATATTATTTGAAATTGATCGTTTAATTCAAAATAAAAATAAATATTTGCATTTAGGAATGCAATTGTTAAACCTATCTTTTTATAATAACTTAAACAATATTTATATAAATTTGGATATTCCTACTTTATATTTAATTGGAGAATATGATAAGGTAATACCATATGCTCCAACAATTAAATATTTAAAGAAAATTAATAATCCTAATATAATTATTCAAAAAGTGTCAAAATCAGGTCATGTTTGTTTTGTTGATAACTTTGATGAATATAATAATTTTGTTTGATCATTTATTAATCAACAATAAGTTTGACAACAATATTTTTGTCAACTTCATCTCTTAACAATTCTTGAATCCCTTCTTGGTATGTAGTATCAATCATATTACAATTAACACATGCACCAGATAATTTTATTGTTACTACATTATCTATATAGTCAATAAATTGAAAATCTCCTCCATCTTGTTGAATATATATTTTTAATGTATCTAAAATTTCAATTATTTCTTCTTTTTTATTATTCATAAGTAATTAATATTATAAACATAAAAAAATTCATATGCAAATTTACATATGAATTAATTTAAAATGGTGCCCAGAAAGGGACTTGAACCCTTATGATTATTCATCGGAAGATTTTGAGTCTTCTGCGTCTGCCATTCCGCCATCTAGGCATTAAGATAATAAAAATGTAATTAAAATTCCTAATAGTATACTAAATAAGAATAATAAAACCATTAAAAGACTATTAAATCAATTTATTTTTTTACTATTTTTACTTTCAAAATATTGGTCTAAGTTTGGAATCTCTTTTATTAAATCAAAATTATTTTTATCCATAAACTATTTTTTATTATCTAATATTTTTTTACCTTTATATGAACCGCATGAACTGCAAACACGGTGTGGTTGAGTTAATTCACCACATGTTTTGCAAGATACAGAATCTACCACTTCTAAATGGTGATGACTACGACGCATTCCTTTACGAGATTTACTAACTCTTCTTTGTTGAACTGCCATAAAATAAATTCCTTAATAATGAAAAATTTTAAAAAATATAAATTAATTATAACTAAAAATTTTAAAAATAAATATGTTATTTAATATATAAAATATAATTATATTCATAATAAATAATAAAAAAGATCGATGACAAATATTTTTGATTATACATTAAATGAATTAGAAGATATTTTTTTAAAGAATGGTTTAAAAAAGTTTTTAGCCAAACAAATTTTTGATTGAATTTATAAAAAAAGAGTTTTAAATTTTGATGATATGTTAAATATTTCTAAGCAAAATAAACTTTTTTTAAAAAATAATTTTTATATTCAATTATTAAAACCAATTATTGTTCAAAAAGATCCATTTGATATGACCCAAAAATTTTTATTTGAACTTGAAGACAACAATAAAATTGAAACTGTATTAATGAAATTCAATTATGGATACAGTGTATGTGTCACTACTCAAGTTGGATGTAATATGGGTTGTAAATTTTGTGCATCTGGTTTATTAAAAAAAACTAGAAATTTACATACATATGAAATTGTTAATCAAATAATTACCGTTCAAAAAATGTTAGATGAAAATAATGATAAAATTTCAAATATTGTTGTAATGGGGATTGGTGAACCATTTGACAATTATGATAATTTATCTAAATTTTTAAATATTATTACTAATCAATATGGGATTGGTATTGGTTCAAGAAAAATTACAGTAAGCACATGTGGTTTGGTTCCTAAAATAAAACAATTTGCAATTGATCATAAACAAATTGGTTTAGCAATTTCATTACACGCTCCTAATAATGAAATTCGTAATAAATTAATGCCAATTAATAATGCATATAATATTGATTTAGTATTAAATGCTGCCAAAGAATATACAAATCAAACTAATAGAAGAATTACATTTGAATACATAATGCTAAAAGACATTAATGATTCATCTGAATGTGCATATGAATTAGCTAATAGATTAAAATCAATATTGTGTTATGTTAACTTAATTCCTTATAATTCTGTTAATGAACATTTATTCAAAAGAAGCGATAATGTAATTGACTTTGCTAATATATTATTAAATAATAGTATAACAACTACAATTAGAAAAGAAAAAGGTGCTAATATAGATGCCGCTTGTGGCCAATTAAGATCTAAAAATATTAATTAAGGAATATTGTCTAAACATGAAAGGTATTATATTAAATATAATTGCAAAAAATATTGATGTAAAAGTTAATGATACTATTTTTAATTGTGTTTTTAAAGGTTCATTAAAACATAATAACATTTATCCAGTTATTGGTGATTTTGTACATTTAGTTAAAATTAATGACCAATATGTAATTGATAATATTTATTCACGTAAAAATTTATTAATAAGACCATCAGTATCAAATATTGATTATGTAATTATTGTTCAATCAGTTATCGAACCAGACCTAAATACTTACATATTAAATAAATATTTAGCACATTATGAATATTATGTAAAAAATGTAATTATATGTTTTACTAAGATTGATTTATTAGATACAAATCAATATAATGCTTTTATGAATATTGCTAATCAATATATTAATGATAAATATCTTGTTTTATTTTCTAATAACCAAGATCACATTAAGCATTTGCGACAATTAGTTTACAATCAAACAATATGTTTTATTGGAAATTCGGGAGTTGGAAAATCTACATTATTAAATAAGATTGATCCTAATTTAAAATTAAAAACTCAAGAAATTTCTAAAGCATTAAATAGAGGAAAACATACTACAGTAAATATTATTTTAATACCATATAATAATGGTTATTTTATAGATACACCAGGATTTAGCAGTTTAAATTTAAATTTGAATAAATTAGAGTTAGCAAAATCATATCATGATTTTTATAATAATTATTCAAAATGTAAATTTAAAAATTGTTTACATATATCAGAACCAGATTGTAAAATTCAACAATTAGTAAGCAGTAATAAGATTTCAAAAATGAGATACAATGATTATTTAAAAATTCAAAATGAATTAAATAAAAAGAAATTAATATAATTAATATGTGGTTTAAGTTATTTTAACTTTGTAATAAATGTTATAGTTTTCCACAAAATTAATTTTTTCATGAATTTTTATCTCTTTTCTTTTATCATATAATTTACATTTACTTAAATTTTATTTTCTGTATGTAGATATATGATTCTTATTTAACCATTTTTGCAAAAATGGTTAAATATAAAAATCTAGTATTTAAATATTAGAATTAATTACATTTATAATTAACAATAAAAAAAGCAAGGAAGTTAGTAATAAGCAGTCCTTGCTTTTAATTTATTAACAATATTTACATTAACAATTATTCATCTTCATAAAATTGAGAATTGTGAAGTTCATAATAAAAACCTTTATATTTAATTAATTCATCATGAGTTCCACGTTCAATTATTACACCATTTTTTAATACTAATATTAAATCAGCTTTTTCAATTGTTGATAATCTATGAGCAATTACAAATGAAGTTTTATTTTTAGTTAATTTTAACATTGCATTTTGAATTTCTTGTTCAGTTTTTGTATCTATTGAACTTGTAGCTTCATCTAAAATTAGAATATTTGAAGTTGATAATACAGCACGAGCAATTGCTAATAATTGTCTTTGTCCTTGCGATAACGATTCTCCATTATCATTTAAAACAGTATTATAACCATCTGGTAATTGCATAATGAAATTATGAGCATTAGCTGTTATTGCAGCATCAATAATTTCTTGTTCAGTTGCATCTAATCTTCCATAACGAATATTATCCATAATACTTACATTAAATAAGAAAGTATCTTGCAATACAATTGAAACATTATTTCTCATTGACATTTTAGTAATTTCTTTAATAGATAATTCTTTATCACCAATTAAGATATCACCTTTATGAATATCATAGAATTTAGTTAATAAGTTAATGAATGTAGATTTTCCACTACCAGTAGGACCTACAATAGCGATTGTTTGTCCTGGTTTAACATCGATATTGATATCAAAAAGAATTTGTTTGTGAGGAACATAACTAAAATCTAGATTTTTAACTTTTACTGAATCATTAGTAGAAACTTTTTCAAATGGTAATTTATTTTTAACATCATCAACACCAATATCAGCTTCACTATCAATTATTAAAGTATTTTCTTTATCAATAATTTGGTTTGACACATTTTTATTATTTTTATCAATATTTAAAATGATGTGTTCATCTTCAGTAATTTCATTATTTTCAAATAATACTTTGAAAGAACGGTTTGCTCCAGCAATTGCCATTAATAAAATATTAGTTACATTACTAATTTGTGCAAATGGAATAAAGAATTGACGTGATACTAATAAGAATGTAGTATAAGTAGCAATTGAAGCTTCAATATCACTAGCTGGCGCAGTGGCTCCAAATGAAGGTAAAGAAACACCATTAAAACCAGAACCTACTCCATTAATAATAAATAATATACCAGCAAGTGTAATAATTGCAGATGATAAGTTAACATAAAATAATGCAATAGGGAAAATAGTAGATGAGAAAGATTGTGCACGGATTGATTCATTTTTTAATCTATCATTATATTGTTTAAAGATACCATTAATATTATCTTCTTGTTTATATAAATTAATGATTGATTGACCAGAAATTACTTCTTCAGCATATCCATTTAATTCACCAATATATTTTTGATTTTTTGCAAATGATGGTCTTGCTTTATTAACTACTGATAATATAGAAACAATCATGAATGGAATAATTGCAATTGTAATTAATGCTAAGTATGGACTTAATAAGAACATTGTTATAAACATTGAAATCATTAAGAAAATACCATTAATTAATACGGTTAAGTTTTCACTCATCGCATTAGTGATGTTATTAACATCATTTGTAAATCTTGACATTAAGTCACCTGATGAATTTTGATCAAAATATTTTACAGGTAATTTTTGGATTTTATAAAATAATTTTCTTCTAATTTTATAACCAACTTTTTGTGACAATTTAGCCATTGTTCTAGTTTGTCATCACATTGTAAAGGCATTAAAGAAATAAAAAATAATTCCACATGCAGCAAATATACAAAATCTTGCAACATCAAATTCCTTCATATCATTAGGGAAAGATGATTGTAAATAGTACATTGTAAATATGGCTAATACGTTCATAACAGTAGATACAATTGTTACCATTGATAAAATCAATAATAATAATTTGTATTCATTTAAAAATTTAAATAATACTAATAATGCTTCTTTACCATTTTTACGATTAATTTTTGAACGATATTTGTTAATAATACTATTTTGTTGAGGAGATAAACAATTTTGTTGAATTTGTCCTTTTTGCAACAAATCTAAAAACTTATCAATATCATTATTAATCATGTTTTGATATTCATTAGTTAGTTTAATATTTGGTGATTTAAATTCTTTTTTATTATTTCATTTCATTTTGAACACCTTCATATCCCATTTGTGAAATAGCAATATCGTAGTATTGTTTACATGATTTTAATAATTTTTTATGATCACCAAATCCTACGATTTCACCATTTTCTAAAACGACAATTTTATCAGTATCTTTAACACCTGAAATTCTTTGACTAACAATTATTGTTGTTCTATCAACATTACTGTTTTTAATATATTCATTAACAGTTTTTTCAGTAATCATATCTAATGCACTTGTTGATGAGTCTAAAATTAGTATTTTAGGATTTTTAATTAATGCTCTTGCAATTGATAATCTTTGTTTTTGACCACCTGAGAAGTTTGCTCCACGTTGTTCAACAACACTGTCAAAACCATTTTCTTTTTGCATAATGAATTCTAATGCTTGAGCACCCATTGCTGCTTTTTTCATTTCATCTAATGTAGCGTCAGATTTACCAAATTTTAAATTTGAAGCAATAGTTCCTGAAAATAATGTTACTTTTTGAGGAGATAAAGCAATATTTTTTCTAAGTGAATTTTCATTAATATCTTTAATATTTTTATCAGATATTAATAATTCACCTTCGTTTATATCATACATACGAGCAATTAAATTAACTAATGTAGATTTACCACTACCAGTTCCACCAATAATACCAATTGTTTCATTTGGTTTAATATCTAAATTAATATTTTTTAAAACATAATCACCAGTATCATGATATTTGAAATTCACATTTTTAAATTGAATATGTGAATTATCAATATTATAACCATTTTCATTATAAGTTAATGTAGGTGTATATTCTAATACTTCTTTTGTTCTTTTAGCACTTGGAATTGCAGCATTAATTAATAAAATAACTTGAATTAATAACACCATTCCCATTAATAATAATGTAATTACACTCATTAATGAAGCAATGTTAGAAATTTCAAACGCTTTTGTTAAACCACCAATTCAAATAATAATAACAATTGTTGCTGATAATGAGAAGTTAATAATAGGATATACCCACATACTAATTACATATGCTCTTGTAGCAACATTTTGTAAATTTTTATTAATGGTATTAAATTTGTTAAATTGAATTTCTTGTAAATTAAATGATTTAACTACTCTTACACCTAATATATTTTCTCTAATAGATGAGTTAACATCATCAGTTACTTTTTTAGTTTGATTATGTCATTTAATGGATTTAAACATAATTAAACCTAATACGATAAATAATGAAACTGAAATAATTACAGTTACTAATGGTACAATTCATTGTTGAGAACTTGTAGCACTATTTTCAATCACTTCAATAACAACAGCAACTAGCCCACCAATATATATAAATATTGATCTAAATCCAATCGTAAATGTTGATATTAATGCAGATTGAATAGCTTGACTATCAGTAGTTAAAATAGTTAATAATGTACTTGTTTTAAATTTATCTAAATCACTAAAAGATAATTTTTGTACTTTACTATATGTAGAATAACGCAAATCACTAACAAGTTTTACTGCTAATCTACTACCAATAACTCATCCAACTATACCTACAATTAATTCACTAATACACAATCCTGCCATTATCCCAAAGTATTTTAAAGCCTCATTAATTGCGTGTGTATTATTTTGAAATACAGGACTAGTTTGATCAGCTCAATTTACTAATGAATTACTTAAATTAGTTAATATCATTGGTAATGCAATATCAAAACCAGCTTGCAATAACAAGAAAAATATACATATTGATAATGTTATTAAATCTTTTTTATTAAATAATGTTTTCTTAACTATATACCACATAACTTTGCACCGTATAAAATAGTATGTAAAATTATATTAAATTATATTACCAAAGTGCAAAAATTAAACAATATTTTTAATATTTTTTTGATTCACGTGCTAAATCACGTTTCTTTATATCTTCACGTTTATCAAAAAGTTTTTTTCCACGACTTAATGCAATTTCTATTTTAATTTTATTATTACGTCAATATAGTTTTAAAGGAATTACTGTTAACCCCATTTTCTTTACTTCAAATGATAATTTAATAATTTCATTATTATGCAACAATAATTTTCTAGAACGATTAGGATCAACATTAAATTGATTACCAAACTCAAATGGAGCAACATACATATTTATAATAAAAACTTCATTTTTATTAAATATAACATATGCATCATTAATTGAACATTGGGAATGGGAAATAGACTTAACTTCAGTACCAGTTAATACAATACCAGCTTCATATGTTTTTATTATTTCGTAATTTCTATGTGCATTTTTATTGGTTGATAATGACATAATTATTTAAATAATTATTTTTTTGCTTTAATTTCAATATGAGATTGAACTGATCTACAATTATTACAAAATTTATTTAATTCTAACTTTTCAGTAGTATTTTTAGCGTTTTTTCTAGTTAAATAATTAATATGTTTACAAGTTGTACATTGTAATCTTATACCTCTTTTAATTGCCATGATGTATACCTCAATAATTTTGTTTATTTATACTTTATATATAATAACATTTTTATATAAAAAAACATTATTAAATAAAAATATTTAATATATAATTATGTAGTAAAAATAAAAAAATTAAATGAAAGAGGTATTCCATAAATGGAAAATTCGGCTGTTGAAAAAAAGATTGAATCATTATCTAATGATGATGTAAATGCTAATGCTGCTAATAATAATGCAGCGACTCCTGCTGATTCAGTTCAGAATAAAGCCAATGCAAATTCAATCTTAAAGAAAATGAAACAATTAGTTTCTGCATCTAAATTAGTAGAATCAGGTGCACATATTGGGTTAAATCCACGCAAATGAAACCCTAAAATGTCTCCTTATATCTATGCTAAAAGATCTAATAACCATGTTATTGATATTTTAAAATCTTTAATTTACTTAAACAAAGCATATTCTTTTATTCAAGAAATTACTAAAAATAGTGGAAGAATATTAATTGTTGGTACAAATGGTAAATTAATTAAAGATTTAATTAGAGATGAAGCAAAAAGAGGACAATGTTACTATATTGTTCAAAGATGATTAGGTGGTACTTTAACTAACTTTAAGAATATTTCTAAATCTATTAAAAAATTAAACGATAATATTCAATTACAAAAAACTGGTGAAATTGAAAAATACACTAAAAAAGAACAAGTTTTAATTAATAAAGAAACTGAAAAACTATCTAAATTTTATGGTGGAATTAGAACAATGCGTAAATTGCCTAATGCAATCATTGTTTTAGATCCTGATCATGATATTAATGCAGTTCGTGAAGCAAGAAAATTAAATATTCCTGTAATTGCTCTAGCAAATACTAATGCAAATCCAGATTTAATTGATTATATAATTCCAATTAATAATCACTCAATTAGATCTATTACATTAATTTTAGGTGTGTTAATGGATGCAATTTGTGAAGTTAGAAATGAACCATTAAAATTTGTTGGTAAATCAAATGAAGAAATTGTATTACCAGAAGTTCAAAACAAACGTCGTTTTAATAATGAATATAGCAATAATCAAAAAGCTTATGTTGATCACAAAAACAACAAACAAATTAATAAATAAAAGTTAATTATAGGTGGAGTTATGAATATAATTGATGATTTAAAATGAAGAGGTATCATTAATTCTATTACTAATGAAACTAAATTATTAGAAGCTATTAATAACAAAATGTGTGCTTATGTAGGTTTTGATCCATCTGCATCAAGCTTACATTTAGGTAATTATGTAATGTTAATAATGATTAGAAGACTAGAAAGCTATGGAATAAAAACATATGCTGTAGTTGGCGGTGCTACTGGAATGATAGGTGATCCTAGCGGAAAATCATTAGAAAGAAATTTATTAGACATTGACACTGTTATTAATAACAAAAAATGTATTATTAAACAATTAAAAAAATATGCTACAAAAAATGTATTAGATAATTATGATAATTTTAAAAACATGAGTTATCTTACATTTTTACGTGATGTTGGTAAATTAGTTAATATAAATTATTTATTAGAAAAAGAAATTATTAGTAAAAGACTTGAAACAACAGGTATGTCATATACTGAATTTAGTTATAACTTAATTCAATCATATGATTTTTTACAATTTTATCAAAAATATAATATTGCTATTCAAATTGGTGGTAGTGATCAATGAGGTAATATAACTAGTGGTATTGAATTAATTAGAAAATCACTTGGTGATAATAATTTAGCATGTGGTTTCACATTGAATTTATTAACTAATGAGGAAGGTAAAAAGTTTGGTAAATCTGAAAAAGGAGCAATCTATTTAGATCCTACATTTACTACTCCATATAGTATGTATCAATTTTTGATTAATCAATCTGATAGTGAAGTAATTAAATTATTAAAATTTTTAACTATGTTAAATCAAAATGAAATTAATGAAATAGAAAAGATTCATTTTGAAAATCCAACTAAAAGATACGCTCAAAACATTTTAGCAAAAATAATTATTACCGATATTCATGGTAGTAAAATTTATAAACAAGTTAAACAAACATCATCATTATTATTTTCTGGTGATATTAAAAGTATATCCATTAATGATTTAAAACAAGCTATGGAAAATGTTCCCAGTATTGTTATTGAACAAAGTGAAGTTAACATTGTTGATTTTTTGCTTTTAAACAATATTGTTGATTCTAAAAGATTAGCTAGAGAATTAATTGTAAATAATTCAATAATGATTAATGGAGAAAAAATTAATGATATTAATTTTATTGTTAAAAAAACAGATGCATTAAATAATGAATTTAGTGTTACAAGAAAAGGTAAAAAAAATTATTTTATTTCTTATTGAAAATAAATAATCATATATTATGAATAAAAAATTATTAATAGGTAGTCACGTAAGTTTAAGCTCACCTCATTATTTATTAGGGTGTGTATTAGAAACTATTGAAAATGGTGGATCAACATTTATGTTTTACACTGGTGCACCTCAAAATACAATTAGAAAAGATGTTAATTTATTTAAAATTAATGAGGCTAAAACATTAATGAAACAACATGATATTGATATTAATAATGTTGTTGTTCACGCTCCATATATTATTAATTTATGTTCTGATAAAGAATTAACAAGAAAATTAGGTGTTGATTTTTTACTTAATGAAATTAAAAGATGTGATCAAATTGGTGTTAGACTTTTAGTTTTACACCCGGGGTGTTATTTGAGTCAAACCAATAAAATTGGACTTCAATATATTGTTAATAATCTAAATTATGTATTAAATAAAATTAACACAAATATTATTATATGTATTGAAACAATGGCTGGTAAAGGTACTGAAGTTGGAAAAACAATCGATGAAATCAAATATATAATTGATAATATTGAAAAAAAACAAAATATAGGTGTATGTTTAGATACATGTCATTTAAATGATGGTGGGTATAATATGCAATATTTTGATGATTTTTTAAATCAATTTGAATCAAAAATTAATTTAAATTACATTAAAGTAATTCATATTAATGATTCTAAAAACCCATTGAATAGTCATAAAGATAGACATGAAAACATTGGTTATGGTTATATTGGATTTGAATCATTAAATTATATTGTGCACCATTATAAATTAGAAAACATTCCTAAAATTTTAGAAACACCTTATTATTTGGATTCTATTTCAAACAAACCTATTTCTCCATATAAAGATGAAATTAATATATTAAAAACTCAAAAATGATATGATTTTAAAAATAAAAAGGATTAATATTTAAATTAATCCTTTCTTTATAAACTATTTTATATATATCTATCTTCTAAGATTTCAAGTTGAACATCTTTTTCAAAATCAATATGATTATTAATATCTTTAATTTGTTGTAAAGTTAATTTCTTTTGACCCATAATTTCTTGTTGTCATGAATTTAACATAATTACTTTCATATATTTTAATTGAGTTAATAATTCTTCTTTTGGATCAGCATTTTTTGCTTTTACAAAAGCCAAGAAATCAATTTTTTGTCCTTCAGCAACACTTTTGTATTTTTTAATGTACATTCAGTTTTGTAAACATAATGGACCAAATGTAAATAACATATATAAGAATAATGTAAATACTAACATAATTCTTGGTAATAATACATCATTAGTATAATTGTAGAATACATTATTAATTTGAGTTGCATATCGATTATTAATATCACTAATTGATAATGATAAACCATTTTCATTTACAATTTGCATAAATGTTTCTTGGAATCTTGTTGAACTTAATGTATTAGTTAATATATCTGAAGTTAATGTAGCAGAATTTGTTATATATGATCCATCATTATTTAAATATGGTAATACAAATTGAATATTATTAACAGTGTCATTATATTCAACACCATATACATGAATAGGTATTCTAAACAATAAGAATACATCAGCAATTGGAGTAAAATAAGTAAAGAAAATAGGTAAGATTGATAATATTAAACAAATTACTGCAACTAATTTTAAGTTCTTTGTTTTTTTAACGATTACCGCATTTGTTTGACGGTTTTTTAAAGCTCCAAATATACTTAATACTATAAATGTGAATACACCTACCGAACATCAGTTGGCCATTAAATCAGCAAAAGTATATAAACTACCAACTCCAGTACCATATGAAAAACTAGAAGATGAATATGTATCAATATAACCTAGACCACCTATCATACAAAAAATTATGATAATTGGAACAGACATTATAATGTTGTATCAAATTCCTACAATTGGTTTGTTGTAGTTTAATTTATTAACATATCTGTTACCAAATGGCATTTCATTCATGATTATTAAATTTTCAATTAATCTTGGAGTTCAAATCCCAAAACCATTAATGATACTTAATACTCCAACACCAATTAATATGTTAAACATAACATATACTCATAATAATTTTCCATTTAATGTATTTTTAAAAAATTCATAAAATCCACTTGGTGTTCCGTCAGTACTACCTAATGACATTGCAATTGAAATTAATAAATAAATTACAGTTACAACTAATAATCCTAATATTAATGTTAATGAAACTTTGTTTGGATGTTTTAATTCTGATTGAATACCAGCAGACACATAGAAACCATCATAAGCAAAGAAAATAGCTCCAACTGCAATAAAAATTCCAATTCCTGGTGTCATATATCCTAAACTGTACATTTCAGCAGGATTTTGAGTACTAGTAGGTACAAAACCAATATTAGTAGTATCGTTTAATAATTGTCCACCATTCATTCCAATAGCAACAAATCCAGCGACTACAGCAATTATAGCGGGAATCATATTTAAACAAGTAATAATTCAATTTTGAATATTACCAATTCTTGATGATAATCCACAAACAACAATAAAGTATAATGAAATAATTAAAGTGAACACCATTATTATTGCTCAGTCAGCATTTGTACCAAAACCATTATAACTGTTTGATAAAACACTTACCCCATCTTGAATTGACATTATTACATATAATGGTAAGAAGAAATAAGATAATGGAATAAATATGTAAATAAAAAAGTTTTTACATGCTTTATGAATTACTCTTTTATTAAATGTTTGACATCATCCAATAATGGATAAATTATCATTACGAGCACTAGTTATTTCAATTAATGCTAATACCATAGAAATAACAGCAAATACCCCTAATAATCAACAAAATATTGATAAAATTATTGATCCTTGAGAATACATTAATACAGTGTTGGACTTGAAAAAAATTCCAGCCCCCATAACTGCACCTATAACAATCATCATTGCTGAAAAAAAACCAATTTTTTTCTTTACAGGAGCATTAGCTAAACCAGTTTCTGCATCTTTTTTTTGTTTTTGAAATGCATTACCAGAAGACATATTATATAACCTCCTTATTAAAATTAGGGTTAATAAATGTAAGCAAAACTTTAAAAAATATTATGTAAAACAAAATAAAAAAATTAAAAAGTTATAAAACTCACAATTTTAATTATACCAAAAAATACCATAAGCATACTTATTTTACATTTTTGTAGATTATATAGTCATTTTATATTAACCCATTTTTATATGAAGTTATAAATTAATTTATGTTATTTAGGATTATCATTTTTTAATATGATAAATGTTGACATTAATATTAAAAAATACAATGTTTAATTTTATTCTTATTTAAAAATAAATAGATGATTTGATGTAAATAGTAAAATTTAATGTAAGGTTAATATATGAAAAATAAAACAATTTTAAACATAATATTGTTAACAAACCAAACAGTATCAAATACTTTTGAACATTTTGATTTGTCAATCGAACAAACAAAAAAGATTATTAACAATTAACAACAAATGTTGATAAATATGTTTATCATTCTATTTTTCAATTTAATGAATGTTTAAAATGAATTTTAACTATCAAAAAACAATTAGAATTTAATGATATTTTAGAATTAAACAAAGTGTTGCACATAAAATAGCTTTAGATTCAGGGTTGTTTGCAACTAAAGAAAGATATATATCAACTAAACAAAACAAATTAATTGTAATTTAACCTAAAAACCAAGATAAGCTATTAGAGAATTTAATAAATTAATTTCACAAATTAAAAATGCAAAAAATAATAATGTAAAAAAGAATTAATCATTTCTTTTTTTATAGAACAAATAACTGATCAATGATTTTTTGATGTAACAAAAGAACTCCATTATTAACAGCTAATAAATTATTATTAGATTTTACTACCGCAGATAGTTTTAATTTGTTAATAGATTTTGATAATAAAAAATTTAATGAATTATTAGCTAATTACTACTATTATAAATATTTGAATAACAAAAAATCTAATGATTCTAAGAATGCTTTATTGATATTTTTAATTAACCAAATTAAATCTTATAATGTTAAAGATTTATAATGAATATGAAAAATTAGTAAAAAAAACAATTTGATTCATTATCTAATATATAAATTAAAACAAAACAATTATTAAATGATAACAATCAAATATCTAATTGTGTTTCAACTTTATTTTTGTACTAAGATATTTCCATATATTTTATTTAAACAGATTTAAAAAATATTATAATTAATATACTATTATTTTAAGGATCTATTAATTATGCATTTTGAATTTGAACATCCATTAATAAAAGATAAATTAACAAGAATGAGAAATAAAGAGACTAATTCTACAACTTTTAGATCTATTCTTCAAGAATTAACAACTTTATTAGCTTATGAAGCAACTAAAGATATGAAGTTGATTGACAAAGAAATAGATACACCAATTACTCATATGGTTGGAAAAAAATTGGCAAACAAAATTTGTTTAGTACCTATTTTACGTGCAGGTTTAGGTATGGTTGATCCATTAAAAAATTTAATACCTACAGCAACAATTGGCCATATTGGATTATATAGAGATGAACAATCATTAAATCCAATTGAATATTATTCAAAAATGCCCAAATCAATTGGTGAAAGTGATGTTTTATTATTAGATCCAATGCTTGCAACAGGATATTCATGTTTAAAAGCGATTGATATTATTAAATCATATAAACCAAGATCAATTACATATATTGGAATTATTGCAACTCCAAATGGAATTAAATTATTAGAGGAAAAACACCCAGATGTAAACATTTACATTGCATCAATTGATAAAGAATTAAATGAAAAAGGTTACATTGTACCTGGATTAGGTGATGCAGGTGATAGATTATTTGGTACCAAATAATCATTAATCTTCTTTTTTAATGATTCTATCTGAATACAATTTAAAATCTTTTTCACATATTTTGTATACGTTTTCAGGGATTTCAAACTCAACACCATCAACATTATACATTTGTAAAATCCAAACAAAATCTGATAAATTATCAAAACATAAATCACAAACGTAATTTTGTTCTTTATCAATAATTGCATATGCACTAAAATTTAAGAAAAATTCTAAATTTTGATTATTACTAATATCAATATTGTTGTATGGATCAGATTCTAAATTAAATTTAAATATAAAATTGTCTTTAACATTTTGAAACATGTTTTTATCATATTCACGAAAACATGATTGCATTGTAGTTGGGTATAAACCAGCTTTGTATATAAACCTTATCATAATCTCCCTCTTAGATTATAAATAAACGATATCAATTATATATTAAAAAAATAATAGTTATCAAAAAGATTATTATTTATATACATTTAGTGGTTATAAATATAAATAATATGTTATTATATATATGTAGATATCGGCTCTACACTTCTTAAATCACTCTTGCAGGAGTGATTTTTTTATCTAAAACGTTCTAAAAACATTCTAACCATTATAAAACAATTAAAAACCCTAGCAATTGCAGCTGCTAGGGTTTTGCTACTTAAGTGTAAATTTTTAATTATTTATAGATAATAATAATGATTAATATAAGAATTAATATTATATTTTCCATAAATATCTGCTCTACACTTAAGCAGCGGGAGAACTATGATATACATCATTTTTACCTCCTATAATAATATTATCATAAAATGTTAAAAAATAAAAAATATTTATGTTTT
>CASDOM010000001.1 GCA_949282435.1 uncultured Ureaplasma sp. | reverse complement strand
TTAGAAACTAATTCTCCATTGATATAAGCACTAGTAACTGTAAAATTAAAATGAAGTTCAGTATCAACTTTTTTTATAATTTTTGCAGATGTAATTGTTGATCCATCTGGTAAATTATTTAATAAATTATTGACATTATTTTTAAGTTTAGTTAATAATGTAGCATCATCAACTGTATTTATAAATGTATTAACAAAACCAAATCTATTTGGTGCAATTATATCATCTTGTAAAATTGTATCCTTATTTGCTAATCCATTAATAGTGATATCAAAATTTTTAGGCGAAGTAGAAACACTACCATTATCATAATAACTATTTAATACAATAGTCATTGTCATACTTGTTGAATCTTTTGATACACAATTAGTAACACTAATATTATCAGATGTTAATGGAGTAGGTAACTTATTAAATAATTTGTTTTGATTGTTGACTACAAATTGTTTTAAAACAGTATCATTAGATGTTAATTCATATGGAGCATAAGATGAAATTGAACTATCAGCAGCACTAATTGTTGTTAAATTTAAAACAGTTGACTCAGATGAAAAACCACTCATTTGAATATTTTCAAAAGTGTGATTGTCAACCAATTGTCCATTTATGTATGCTTTATTTACAGTTAAACTAAATGTTAATATTCCATTATTACTAGAACCAATAGATACAGAATTGATTAAATAATTACTTACAGGATTATTTAAAATTAAATCTTTGTGTGCATTTAATTTTTCAATTAATAATGTATTGTTAACATGATCTATTGTTGTGTCACTAAGTTCAAAAGCAGCTGCACTTAATGATGTATTTGCTGATGTATCTTTATTTGTTAATCCATTAATAGTGATATCAAATAAAGTATCATCAACTGCAACTAAACCATTTTTATAAACTTTATTTAAGTGAATACCAATTGAAACACTATCAGAACTATTTATATTAACACTTTCAATACTAAAATTAGGTGTTTCTGCATTTAATGGATCAACTAAATTATTAAATAATTCAGATTGATGATCAACAACAAATTGATTTAATTTGATATCTGCTTGATTTAATTCATATGGAGCATAATTAGAAATATTTGAATCAGCATTAATTGTACTGTTTCTAATTTCAGTAGAATTTGAGTTAAATCCTGTAATTGATCATCCATCAAAAGTATGATTATTAACTAATTCTCCATTTAAGAAAATTTTATTTACAGTTAAATCAAAATTAATAGTACCATTGCTGTTAGATGTAATGTTTGTAGATAATATTTTAAAATCATTTGGTGTATTTTCAAACAAAGTAGATTTATAGTTGTTTAAAGCAGTTGTTAAATCATTTTCAGAAATTTTATCTGCAAAACGATCTGCAAGGTTATAATCCTTTGCAACTAATTGTTTACTAGTTATTTGTGTATCATTATATTGTAAATTATTTACATTAAAACTATATGGAACATTGTTATTATCTAAATTTCCATTTTGATATGTTTTGTTGATATCACCAGATACAGATATACTTCTTGAACCAATTATATCGACATTATCAATACTAATATTTGATTTATCAAATGATAATGGTAAATTATTTCAAATTGATCCTTTAACTTCATATAAAATATTTTTAAATAATTCTAAATCATTTGATAACTCATATGTTGTATATTTTGTTGTTTGTCCAAAACTAAATTCATTACTTTTTTGGCTTGTAGAATTTGAATCAAAACCAGACATAGTTAAACCGCTATATTGATATCCATCTACAAGTTCACCATTAATAACTGCTTTAGTTAAAAATAAATCAAAAGTTAAAATACCATTTTCAATTGAATCAATAGTAACATATGAAATTTGTGATGAATAATTGCTAAATAATGTAGTTAATTTTTGATTTAAATTTATTTGTAATAATGATGGAGCAACATTGTCTATAAAATATGTAGCAAATCCAAAATCAGCTGCATTTAAATTTTTAGTTTTCAAAATTGTGTCATTGTTAGTTAAATTAGTAATTGTAATTGGAGCAAAATCAAGTTCTCCAATTGAACCTTCAACATACACATGATTCAATTTTAAACCAACAGATATTGATGTTGAATCAATTATAGTAAGACTTGTAATTGTAATATTAGATGTAACTATATTATAAGAAGGCAAATATTCAAATATTTCATGTTGATGGTCTTTTATAAATGGTTTTAAATAATCATTTTGAAAA